>JBAXVH010000341.1:0-1912 GCA_037129215.1 Bacteroidota bacterium
GTATACTAACCAGATACTGGAACTGAGTGCTGATATGGCTATACCTAAGTTTTCTACCCATTTAATTTATCTTTCGAAAGCAAACAGCAGGACACAGGTAGAGGAAAAAGTAATTAAATCGATCTTTGCCAAAAAGCCTAAACGTGCTGATGTATATTGGTTCTTACACATCAACAGAACAGAAGACCCTTACACTATGAGCTACAATGTTTCGGAACTTATAGATGATAAGATTATAAAAGTAAACATCAATATTGGGTTTAGAATTCAACCTAAAACCGAGCTGTATTTTAAGAGAATAGTACAGGAATTGGTGGCTAATAAAGAATTGAATCTTCACATAAGACCTGATGGTTCTACTAAATACAATAATGAGCCTGACTTTAAGTTTGTAGTGATTGAAAAGTTCCTTTCTGTAGAAAATGAATTTTCTATTTCGAGAGGGATGATGCTTCGTTCTTATTTCATATTAAAAGATATGAGTTTAAGTGATGAAAAAGCATTTGGATTAGATAAGAGTGATGTAGAAGTAGAACAATTCCCATTAGTTTATAATCCGTATACTAATTTTAATCTTGTAAGAGACTAATTTACCATTTCATTAGTAAGTTTTGGCATGATTATGGCTTTAGTTTAGCAATTTTTAATCATTTAGCATTTCGTTTATGCTGATGTTTGCAAGGTCATTAACCTAACAAGATTTAAATAATGAAATATAAAAGTACTCTTTTAGCTCTAAGCTGCATTTTGTATACTTTCTGTGTAAATGCTCAGGAACTGGACTCTATGCTATTAAAAAGCTCTGAAGTTCTTCAGCAGGAGAAAATACATTTACACTTCGATCGATCTATTTATAATAAAGGAGAAACCATCTGGTATAAAGCCTATTTAGTGGCGGGTGACGATTTGAGTGACTACAGCAAGACGATGTATTTTGACTGGTATGATGAAAATGGAAACCTTTTAAAACACATTTCGGCCGCTATATTTGAGTCAACCGCAAGAGGTCAATTTAATATACCTGAAAAGTACAAAGGGCAATCCTTACATGTAAAAGCATATACCAACTGGATGCTTAATTTTGATAAAGCATTTCTTTATAACAGGGATATTAAAGTATACCAGTCATGGGCTAATAAAAAATCTATTACAAAACCTATTACTAAAGTTCACTTTTTCCCGGAAGGTGGTAATATGATTGCTGGAATAAATACTAAAATTGCTTTTAAAGCAACTAATCAGAAGGGATTGCCTGTAACAATAAAGAGTGGTGTAATTAAAAACATTACCAAAGCAAAGGATGAAGTTACTTTTAAATCTGTTCATGATGGGATGGGATTTTTCTTTGTAAATCCAAGCAATACTTCGGACTCACTGGTTGCCTACTGGCAGGATGAGTATGATAATAAAGGGGTTACTCCATTGCCAAAAATTATTGCTACCGGAGCAACTATTACCGTTAATCTTGAAGATGGAAATCTGTTGGTAAAAGTTGCCCGAAATGAAACAGCTAATGAAGATTTAAAGACCTTACATATCATCACACATTTTCATCAGCAACCGTTTGCAAAGGCCACTATAAACTTAACTGAAAAGACTTCAGCAATTGCCAGAATACCTTTAACCGATGTACCTACAGGTGTATTAGAAGTTACCTTATTTAATAAAGAATGGTTGCCTGTAGCAGAAAGAATTGTATTTATAAATAACCACCAATACGAGTTTTCACCTTTCATTCATTCCCTTACAAAAGGACTAGGTAAAAGACAGTTGAATGTATACGAAATAGAAGTGTCTGACTCTATTAAATCTAACATGTCTTTATCTGTAACTGATGCAGAAGCAGACAATGATTCAACTTACAACATTTTCTCGGAACTACTACTTACAGGAGATTTAAAGGGTTATGTAC
>JBAXVH010000342.1:0-1910 GCA_037129215.1 Bacteroidota bacterium
CTATTATGTATGGTGTTCCTTACCATATTACCAATCTGGAGGACCGTAGGATGATTACGCTGAATGATGAAGTATTGCTGGTTTGTGGTATTGCTAATCCAAAACCTATAAAGGAATTATTGCTTCAACAAGCTGCAACATACTATCAAAAAAGCTACGAGGATCATCATATATTTTCTATTGATGATTTGAATGAAATAAAAGAAAAATATAATCAGATAACTACTGATGATAAGTTTATACTTACAACGGAGAAAGATGCAGTAAGACTGGTAAAATTCTCTGAAGAACTTAAGGATATTCCTATGTATGTTTTGCCTATAAAACATGACTTTTTATTTGAAGAAGGCGCTGCATTTAATGAGCTGGTTTTGAACTTTGTAAGAAACTTTAGAAAAGCAGTTTTGAATGGTTAATAGTCTGAAAAGGTTTGCAGAAAGAAATAATCACTTAAAGGGTTTCTTTATTGCGGCTATGGGTGCCATATTCTTTTCTACCAAAGCTATATTTGTAAAGCTAGCTTTTAAACATACCCCAGTTGATGCTATTACATTGCTGGCATTGAGAATGATTTTCTCGCTGCCTTTTTACATAGTGATAGCAATCATATCCTCGAGACAAAAAGAGCTAAAGATGACCTATACTGAGTAGGCATACATTATTCTTTTGGGAACAGTAGGATATTACCTGAGTAGCCTTTTTGATTTTATAGGACTTAAGTATATATCTGCAGGATTAGAAAGGCTTATACTGTTCCTTTATCCCACATTTGCTATTCTATTGAATACCTGGATTTTTAAAGTAAAGCTTACCAGAAATCAGATTTTCGCTTTAATACTTTCTTATGTTGGAATTGGTATTGCTTATGGAGGAGAACTACATATTTCCTTTGGAGACAACAACTTTCACTATGGTTCCATCATGGTTTTTCTATGTGCTATTACTTATTCATTTTATCTGGTAGGAACAGGCAAAGTAGTACCTAAAGTAGGTGCCACCAGATTTACTGCATATACCATGCTTAGTGCAACTGCAGGTATCCTGATACACTTTTTTGCCACACATTCTATAACCGTGTTCAGTACTTTTCAGCCTAACCTGATTTATTATTGCTTTGCACTTTCTATAATAGCGACTGTCCTACCTTCTTTTATGCTGAGTTATGGCATGAAAACCATTGGCAGTAATAATGTAGCAGTCATTACCAGTATTGGACCTGTCTCTACCATATTACAAGCATATTTGTTTCTGGGTGAGACCATTCATTTAACTCAGATTATAGGTACTATCCTAGTTATTATAGGGGTACTAAGGATTGGAAGAGAAAAGGCTGTAAGCGAAAGCTAATTATTAATTATATAGATTAGTACAATAGTATTTTGCGTTCTGCAGGCGGCTGCTCCAATTCGTCCTACCTAACACCATTTCAACGAAACAAAGTCGATGAATTATTACCCCTATTAATATCTTAGGTTTACCCAAAAAAAAGACAATCAAGCACATACAAACAACATAGCTAATATGTTGTAATCTATCGATGATTGAGTATGAATTGAGATTGAATAAACTAGTGTTTAAACGGATTCATTTTCTGCCAGATATTTTTTCCTGCATCTTCCAGTTTTTTCTTTGGATCATCGCCTTTAGTAGAATCTTTATTGCCGGTTAATATTTTGGTCACCTCATCTTTAGCCGTATTTACTACCTGATTTTTTACCGATTTAAGGGTATCCTTTACGGCAGTAGTTACCGCTTGTTTTGTACTATCTACCTTCGCCTTTACAAAATCTGCAGCTTGTTGTTTCATATCCTGAGCAAGACTATTAGCTGTTTGTTTCAGGTCTGTTTTAATAATAGCATTCTTAATAGTACCCCCCAGTTTCATCTGTAGGTTTACTACATCGGATACC
>JBAXVH010000343.1:0-1908 GCA_037129215.1 Bacteroidota bacterium
CTTTAAGGAGGGATTATCGGTTCTTGAATATTTATCTCTACTCATGGTGCTCGTAAAGGGTTAGCTGATACAGCTCTTAAAACTGCTGATGCAGGATATTTAACTCGTAGATTAGTTGATGTTGCTCAAGATGTAATTATTTCTGAAGAAGATTGTGGTACATTAAGAGGTTTAACAACAACTGCTTTAAAGAAAAACGAAGAAACCGTTGAAAGTTTATATGACAGAATATTAGGAAGAGTTTCTTTACACGATATTTATCATCCTTATACAGGAACTTTATTAGCTTCTGCTGGATTAGAGTTAATTGAAGATATTTGTAAAATCATCGAAGAATCGCCTATTGAAGAAGTAGAAATTCGTTCAGTATTGACATGCGAATCTAAACAAGGTGTTTGTGCTAAATGTTACGGTAGAAATCTTGCAACCGGTAGAATGATTCAAAAAGGAGAGGCTGTTGGTGTTATTGCTGCTCAATCAATTGGTGAGCCGGGAACACAGCTTACTCTTCGTACATTCCACGTTGGGGGGACTGCTTCTAATATTGCAATTTCATCAAGAATTGAAGCTAAATATTCTGGAGTAATTGAAATTGACGAATTAAGATCTGTTGAATATAAGAATTCAGAAGGTAAGACTTATGATGTTGTTATCGGTAGATCTGCTGAAATGAGGATTGTTGATAAAAATACTCATATTATACTTACTTCAAGTTTTATTCCTTATGGTGCTAATTTGTACTTTAAAGATGGAACAGAAATAGCAAAAGGTGATATACTTGCAGATTGGGATCCATACAATGCTGTTATTTTATCTGAAGTTTTAGGTAAGATTTCTTATGATAACATCATTGAGGGTGTAACCTATAGAATTGAATCTGATGATCAAACAGGTTATCAGGATAAGGTAATTATTGAATCTCGTCAGAAATCAAAGAATCCACAGATAAATATTTTATCTACATCTGGTGAAGTATTAAGAATATATGATATACCTGTAGGTTCTCATATTATTGTTGAAGATGGCTCTAAGATAGTTGCCGGTGATATTCTTGTTAAAATTCCTAGAAACTTCGGTAAAGCCGGTGATATCACTGGAGGTTTGCCTAGAGTAACTGAGTTATTTGAAGCAAGAAATCCTTCAGATCCTGCTGTTGTATCCGAAATTGATGGTGTTGTTTCTTTTGGTAAGAAACTAAAACGTGGTAATAGAGAGATTATAATCACATCTAAAACAGGTGAAGAAAAGAATTACTTGATCCCAACATCTAAACAGATACTTGCTCAGGAAAATGATTATGTTAAAGCTGGTACTCCTTTATCAGAGGGTGCTATGACTCCTGCTGATATCCTTGCTATTAAAGGTCCTATGAAAGTTCAGGAATATATCGTAAACGAAATTCAGGAAGTTTACCGTTTGCAAGGTGTAAAGATTAATGATAAACATTTTGAAACTATTGTTCGTCAAATGATGCGAAAAGTTGAAGTTGATGATCCGGGTGATACTAAGTTCTTGGAAGGTGAATTATCGAATAAGATTGAATTCCAGGATGAAAATGATTGGATCTTTGGAAAGAAAGTTATCATAAATTCAGGTGATTCTGAAATATACAAAGCCGGACAAATAGTTAGTGCCAGGAAATTAAGAGACGAGAATTCAGTACTTAAACGTAAGGATAGAAAACTTGCTGAAGCCAGAGATGCTCAACCTGCAACTGCCAGACAGGTGTTACAGGGAATAACTAAAGCTTCTTTACAGGTTAGAAGTTTCTTATCTGCTGCTTCCTTCCAGGAAACAACAAAGGTACTTACCGAAGCTGCTGTTAATGCTAAAACTGATGAATTGTTAGGATTGAAAGAAAATGTTCTTGTAGGACATTTAATTACAGCCGGAACAGGATTAAGAGAG
>JBAXVH010000344.1:0-1903 GCA_037129215.1 Bacteroidota bacterium
GGGGATGTTTTAAATGTTGCAAAAGAAAAAAGAGAAATTAAAGTAAGTGGTGAAGTTTTGTTTCCTACAGATGTCGTATTCTCTAAAGGGCAGAAATTGAGGTATTACATAGAAAGAGCTGGTGGATTTACAGATAATGCCCGCAGAAGTAAAGTATATGTACTTCAACCAAATGGAGTAGCTGCCAAAACCCGACACTTTTTGTTTATTCGCACTTTCCCTAAAATAGAGCCCGGTTGTGAAATTTTAGTTCCTAAAAAATTCGATAAAACAAATAATAGAATTACACTTAGCGAAACGATTGCTTTAACAAGTGCAATTGCCTCTTTAGCAGGTATTGTCATCGCTATTGTAAACGTAACCAAGAAGTAAGTTTAAATTTCAAAGAATGTCAGAAGAAATATTGTTTTTCTCTTTTGTAAGAAACCTGGTTCAAGCTGTAAAATATCTTAAAACTAAAAAGTTGACAATCTTTTTAAGTGGGCTTGTATTTGCAATATTAGCGGCTACTATAGTTTATTTTTCAAGTCCTAAGTATACTGCAAAAGTTACTTTTTTTTCGGATAATGATAAAGGAGGTAAGTTAGGTGGTTATGCAAGTATTGCATCTCAATTTGGTATCGATCTTGGGATGGGAAATGAAGGTGCGTTCTCGGGTGATAATCTCATAGCTTTATTTAAGAGCAGAGTTATTATTGAAAAAACACTATACTCTAAGATAGATTCAAACAGTAAATTACTTTTAATAGATCAGTATTTTATCAATCATAAGATTGAAAAAGTCGGGTTAAAGGGAGGTATATCTTACGATCTTACGCAAACATTATTTTCTCAGATAGATAATCAACGACTTAAAGATAGTGTTGTAGGTGTCATTTGCGAGAAATATACTAAGGAAAATCTGGAGATAGAAAAAATTGATAGAAAGGTAGATATCATTTATGTTGCTCTTACGGAGAATAATGAAGTGTATGCCAAAAAATTCACTGAAAAAATGGTCAGTAATGTAATTGATTATTACATGAATTATAAGACAAGTAAGAGTAGAAATAATGTAGAAATCCTTCGCCATCAGGCTGATTCTGTTAGGGAGTGTTTATTTGGAGGTATAAGCACTGTTGCTGCTTTGAATGACTTGAATGTTAATCCTTTAAAACAAACCCCTAAAACGGGTATTCAAAAGAAACAGACTGAAATGCAGGTTAATGCTGCACTTTATACAGAACTACTAAAGAACTTAGAAATATCTGAATTGACACTAAAAAAAGAAACACCACTTATTCAGGTAATTGATCGTCCGGTTCTGCCTTTGAAAAATCAAAAGATGGGTAGGGCAATGGGCGCAATTATTGGAATGGTTATTGGGTGTATAATTACCTGTATCTTCTTAGGTACCCGCTTTGTGCTGAAATTACTAAAAGATAACTAAAGAGGGTAGGCTTTACAAGCTTTTTAAAAGGTATGAAGTACAATCCTCTTATTTTTATTTGCATTCTCTCCTGTATCTTTTTCCAGGTAGCACCAATGTTTGTAGTCCTGATAAGTCCTTTTATTCAGGAAAGTATTCCGTTTACTGAAAATCCTTATTTTTATAGCGGCCTTCTTTTATTGGCAATCGCATTAATCTTTCTCGGTTACTATTTCACACGTCGTAAAACAGCAACAGGACTTGATATTTATGATCAGTTCAACAAGTATCAACCAAGCTTCTGGAAAATAGGTGAATCAATTGCCTATTTCCTGTTTGTTCCTGCATTGATATCAGCATTATTTGTTTATGTAAGAATAATGCAACAGGGCTATGGCGATGTGGAGCCCACTACATTAATCGATAATTTGATTCTCTATTCCCATCTGATGGGAATTTCTTTTTTATTCGCAGGGTATAATAATAGTATCAGTC
>JBAXVH010000345.1:0-1901 GCA_037129215.1 Bacteroidota bacterium
CATGAAGAAACCAGGGCTACTTTTTCTCATGCTGCCTCTTTTGCCCCTTCGGTAATTGTAAACGATATGAAGGAAGCTGAACTGCTGGCTATGTATATCACCGGTAAAAAATCATTGGCTGAGTTTGAAGTAGATTTTAAAGGAAGATACTCGCCAGGGTTTAATGTGGAAACCGATTTACAAAGGGTAGGTGTGGTAAATCAAACTACCCAGTTAGCTTCCGAAACACAGGCTATCTCCGATTATATAAAGCAGACTATTATCAGTCATTATAATCTGACTGATATAACCATTTCAGAAAGATTTGCCGATACAAGAGATACTCTTTGTTATGCTACCAACGACAATCAGACTGCAGTATCCAAAATGCTGGAAACTCCATCGGATATTGCCATCGTAATTGGTGGGTATAATAGTAGTAATACTTCTCATCTGGTAGAATTGTGCGAGAAGAAGTTACCTACCTACTTTATTAATTCAGCGAATGATATTGTTAATCAATATACTATTAATACCTGCAACTGGAGAACTAAGGAAGTAACTACTATAGAAAACTTTATTCCTGCTATTAATCCGGTAAAAATATTAATTACCAGTGGTGCAAGTTGCCCCGATATCTTAGTAGAAGAGGTGATAGATAAAATTGCTGCACTCTATTCCTTAACAGAAAAATTGGAAGACGTAAAAGAACAGTGGGTAGGGTAGAAGCAATACAGTACTTATTGTTTGAATTTAGGAGCGCTCTTAAACAGCTTTAATGCTTTAGGATCGCCAGATAGAATTCTTTCTGCTCCTACTGCTTTTCCATTAGCCGGACAGCCTGATTTTTGAGTGGCGCAAGAACCCAATAGTATTCCGCCCGATAATAGAACAATTAATAAACGCATAGTAATTCTTTAGGATACAAATAAATAAAAAAGAGATGGTATAACAATTATATACCATCTCTTTTAAGGAAATTTTATTCAGATTAGAACGGAAGGTCATCAGCAGGAGGCTCCGTCATATCTGCAACAGCAATAGGTGCAGGATGATTCTGTTCTGCCACCACACCCACTGAATGAGTAGCTTGTGAAGTAGCATAATTACCGCCTGTTCCATCAGCAGTTTTTGTACCCAGCAGTTGAATGTTACTAACCCTGAGGGTAATAACACCAGAGGAAGCACCTTGCTGATTGGTATACACCCTTACATCGGGGTTGCCATCAACATATACCTGAGTGCCCTTCTTTAAATAAGGCGCAATAGCTGTTCTATCTGTCCAGTAAGCACAATCTACCCAAATAGTTCTCTCTTTCTGAACACCTTGAGCATCCTTAAATTTCTCGGTATGTGCTACCGTAAAATTAATAACATTTCTGCCATTAACGTTATTCACCAAAGCATCTTTGCCCAGATGACCAATAACATTTAACTTAATCATATAATTACCATTTAACTTGTTTGCAATTATTATTTATTTCAAAATTACAGTTTAAAGAATTCACCAACTTAAAAATATATCCACGTTTTTAATAGTGGTAAAATATTCAATAAATAAATCTACTGTTTTATGAAGAAAAAAGAGTATACCTGAAGTATAAAACACCTTGAGATTGCAGAAACAAAAATCCGTATTTTAAGTGGACTGCTTTAAGGTAGGTGCTAAAAGGATTGATTTGCCGGAGGAAAGCTTTTTTGCAGAAGAGCGTAAAGTTTTCTGGTGCTGTACTTGCTAAAGGCAAGGATAATTTATCGGGGAATATTTTGTGCTAAGAATGGTAAAACGTTAATGCAAGTCATATACTCATTTTTAAGAACACAAATCTAATGCTATTAAATTTAAGATGCAAGCTATTTTTATTAAATAAAATTATATTTTATAATTTAATAGTAATGAATATAGTACCATAGTTAATGGT
>JBAXVH010000346.1:0-1898 GCA_037129215.1 Bacteroidota bacterium
TTTTAGTACTGCATTGCATGGCGATACTGTAAGAGTAAAAGTAATTAAAGATAATGCAGGTAGTAAAAGAAGAGAAGGTAAAATAACAGATGTTGTCATTCGAAAACAAACCGAGTTTATTGGCCATATTCAGCTGTCTACCAATTTTGCATTCTTTGTTCCTGATACGGATAAACCTATGCCTGATTTGTTTATTCCTTTGGATAAACTTAAAGCAGCAAAACATAAAGAAAGGGTTATTGCAAGATTGGTACAGTGGGATAAAGGGGATAGAAAACCAATAGGGGAGGTGATGAGCATTTTATCGAAAGAAGACGAGAACGATGCTGCTATGAAAGAGCTTTTAGCGGAGGCAGGTTTCCCATTATCCTTTACTGCAGCTGTAATGGATGCTGCACATGCGCTTCCTGTAGAGATTGATAAAGCTGAGATTAAGAAAAGAAAAGACTTTAGAAAAACACTTACTTTCACTATCGATCCTGTAGATGCAAAAGATTTTGATGATGCCATATCTATCAAGAAAATTAAAGGAAATCAGTACGAAATAGGGGTACATATTGCCGATGTTAGTCATTATGTACATCCAGATACTGTATTGGATGAGGAAGCATACAAACGTGCAACTTCTGTTTATCTGCCCGATAGAGTTAATCCTATGTTGCCCGAGAAAATCTCTAATGAATTATGTTCTTTAAGGCCTCACGAAGATAAACTTACTTTCTCTGCCGTATTTACTATGAACACAAAAGGGGAGATAAAAGATTACTGGCTGGGTAAAACAGTAATTCATTCCGATCATCGGTTTACGTACGAAGATGTTCAGCAAATAATTGAAACCAAAGAAGGTATTCATAAAGAAGAAGTATTGTTGTTGAATGATATATCACAACAATTAAGGAAGATCAGGTTTGCTAATGGAGCCATCAACTTCTCTTCTCAGGAAGTACGATTTAAGCTGGATGAAAAAGGTAAACCAATAGATGTGGTGGTAAAAGAAAGTAAAGAGTCGCATCAGCTGATCGAGGAATTAATGTTATCGGCCAATAGAATTGTGGCGGAGCATATAGGTAAAGTAAAAGTGCAGGATAAACCTTTGCCATTCCCTTATCGTATTCATGATCGTCCGGATGAAGAAAAGCTAAAACCTTTTGTAGAATATGCCCGTAAGTATGGGTATACTTTTGATACTTCTTCTCCTAAAAAAATATCTGAATCTTTCAATCAGATGTTACTTGCGGTTCATGGTAAGCCCGAGCAACATGTGCTGGAGCAGCTTGGTATTAGAACTATGGCCAAGGCGGTTTATTCTACCGAAAATATTGGACACTATGGTTTAGCTTTCGACGATTACTGTCACTTTACTTCTCCTATACGTCGTTATCCCGATGTGCTGGTTCACAGGGTACTGGAAACTGTGTTGGATAAGCATCCTGTAGTTGATAAAAAGATGGAAGAAAAAAGCCGTCATTGCAGCGAGAGAGAGCGTGCGGCTATGGAATGCGAAAGAGCAGGGAATAAGTATAAGCAAGTAGAGTTCCTAAGCGAATTCTTAGGCGAAACTTTCGATGGAGTAGTAAGTGGTGTTGCCTCGTTTGGCGTATTTGTAGAAACGGTATTGCATAAATGCGAAGGACTTGTTAGTATAGTTAGTTTAAGCGATTACGATGATTTCCGACATGTAGAAAGCGATTATAGTCTGGTAGGCCGCAGGAGTGGCAGAGCGTTTAAGATGGGCGATAAAATAAAGATTAAAGTAGTAGCTGCTAATCTGGAAAAACGTCAGTTGGATTTCGAATGGGTACTTGGTGCTACCGAGCCTAAACAAAAGACCAAAGAAAAGAAAGCTAAAAAGAAGAAAGGTTAATAATACGTTGTATGCTAAATGCGTAAAGTATAAT
>JBAXVH010000347.1:0-1897 GCA_037129215.1 Bacteroidota bacterium
GGCTGGTACTACTACACATTTCATTTTAGCGGCTTTAGCAGCTATCATGCCATTAAAAGAATCTTCGAAACACAAACATTCTTCAGGGACTGATTGTAATAATTTTGCACAATCCTGATATACTTGCGGGTGGGGCTTACCATAAGGTAATTCTTGTGCAGAAGAAACCGCGTGAACATAGGGTTCTATTTTAGCCATTTGAATTACAATATCAATCAATTCTTTTGGTGACGAAGAGGCAATACCAATCTTGAAGTTTAATTCTTTAAAAAAATTAAAAATATAATGTACACCAGGCATTATACTGCCTTTATTGATAATCTTATTGGTAACTACTTCAATTATTTGTTGCTCTGCTTTTAAGGAATGTGCTAAATCAACATTGAAAATTTTGAACCAGTAATCTACAAACTCTTTAGTTCTCAGTCCAGTGCTGGTCTCATATTGTTCCAGTGTAAGTTTAAAATTGTATAGCCCAAACACTTCTTCAGCTGCCTCCTGCCATAATGGTTCACTATTAATCAATAAACCATCCATATCAAATATTACTGTATTCAGTTGCATTATTTAAACTTTATGAAGGCAAAATAAGGGTATATTTATATAGTAAAATTTACATTGAAGGTATTTTATTGAAGCATGAAATAATTTCAACATAAATAAATTATGAGTATCATCAGCAAGTAAGAATTATACTAAGCTAAAAATGATGTAAGATTGCGCTTTCAGAACATACATTTTATATGGCAGAACTGCAATTTGATTTACTAAAAACGGACGAACACTCCAAAGCAAGAGCTGGATTTATTACTACCGATCATGGAACTATCGAAACGCCTATATTTATGCCTGTGGGCACAGTAGGTAGTGTGAAAGCAGTAACTCAACATCAATTAAACCAGGAAATAAAAGCACAGATAATTCTTGGAAATACATATCATCTATACTTAAGGCCAGGCACCGATGTGTTGTTTCAGGCAGGTGGATTACATAAGTTTAATGGATGGCACAAACCAATATTAACCGATAGTGGTGGTTATCAGGTTTTTTCTTTGGCAGCTAATAGAAAGATTAAAGAAGAGGGCGTAATATTTCAGTCCCATATTGATGGTAGTAAACATTTATTTAGTCCTGAGTCTGTAATGGATATTCAAAGAAAAATAGGAGCTGATATCATTATGGCTTTTGATGAATGTCCTCCTGCAGGTTGCGAATATAAATATGCTTCAGATAGTATGAAGCTTACCCATCGTTGGCTGGATCGTTGTTTTAACAGGCTTAAAGAACAACCAGAGCATTATGGTTATACTCAGAATCTTTTCCCTATTGTTCAAGGTAGTACATTCAGAGATTTAAGAACTGCTTCTGCTGAATATATTGCTTCTAAAGGTGCTGCAGGTAATGCTATTGGAGGATTAAGTGTAGGTGAGCCAGAAGAAGCAATGTATGAATTTACCGAACTTTGTTGCGATATTTTGCCAGCCAATAAGCCTCGTTATTTAATGGGCGTTGGAACACCTTGGAATATTCTGGAAGGCATTTCTTTAGGGGTAGATATGTTTGATTGTGTAATGCCTACAAGGAATGGACGTAATGGTATGTTGTTTACAACAAAAGGAATTATTAATATTAAAAATAAGAAATGGCATAACGATTTTAGCCCTATTGATGACGGAATGGACAATGAAACAAGCAATTATTATAGCAAGGCTTATCTGCGACATTTATTTGTAGCAAATGAAATACTTGGTTTACAAATTGCAAGTATTCATAATCTTAGTTTTTATTTATGGTTAGTAAAAGAAGCAAGAAAACAAATATTAGCTGGCACTTTCACTTCCTGGAAAAAAGATAAAATAGAACTATTAAAAACAAGATTAGAAGGCTGGAATACAAG
>JBAXVH010000348.1:0-1892 GCA_037129215.1 Bacteroidota bacterium
ACCGTCAGGCGCAGAGTAACAACAATCAAAGTCAGAATAAAGAAGAAATTCCAAAATTCATCCCTACGGTAAACATTTCAGTAGGCTATGGCTTCCCTAATCTGGATAAGTATCTGTTACCCGATCTTACTAGCCATCACGTAAACATAGGCGACTACGAGCAGACAGGTATTATTCATGCAGCTCTCGATTATCAGTTTGGTCGTTTCACCAGCATAGGAGTGATGGGCTTCTATGGCAAAACCTCCGCACCTTATTACAATTTCGGAGCATTACCAAACGATCCGCCTACCTATAATGCATCCCTCGAAAGTTGGTCAGTAATGATTAATATGGTTAATTATTTTGCCCCTGTAGATATGGCAAAAGTTAATGCTTATATCAGAACAGCAGTAGGTGTAAACGTATGGAATCAAAGAATTACAGATGCAAATGGAGTAAAACTGAACAACATGGCTACCAACCCCACCGAATTTGCATATCAGGCATCTTTAGGGGCAGATTTTAACCTAAGTCCAAGAGCAGCAATCTTCTTAGAAGCGGGTTATGGAAAATATATCCTCACAGGAGGATTAAAATTCAAGTTCTAATAGAATCGAAAGAAAAAAATAATAAAAGAAAAAGATCGAAAGAGCATAAAAGAATCGGTTTATAGTAAAAAGCTATAAACCGATTCTTTATAATAAGGCCCCAGCAACCAGCAACCAGCAACCAGCAACCAGCAACCAGCAACCAGTAACCAGTAACCAGCAACCAGTAACTATTAAACTACCCTGTATTCCTCCTTGCCTCTTGCCTCCTTGCTTATGTATTCTGTATTACTTTGTGCCTTGTATTCAATAACCTACTTTTGCACCTCATAAAATTAAACACATGCCTGTTATACTGGATAACTATAATAAGATAACTAAAAAAGTAGCTGCTAAGAATGCTACACTCGTGGTAGTTACCAAAACAAAACCCATCAGCGATGTAGAAGAACTGATAACATTGGGACATAAAGATTTTGGAGAGAACTATGTACAGGAACTCCTCGAAAAAGAAGCAGCTTTACCAAAAGATATTCACTGGCATTTTATAGGACATCTACAGTCCAATAAAGTAAAGATGATTGCCCCATTTGTATACCTCATACATGGAGTAGATAGTTTAAAATTGTTACAGGAGATTAATAAACAAGCTATAAAAAACAATCGTATTATTCCTTGTCTTTTACAGGTACATATTGCACAGGAAGAAACAAAGTTTGGGTTCGATTTTGTAGAGTTGAAAGAGGCATTGGCCGAGCTGGCAAAAGCACCTTTATCCAATGTACATATAAAAGGTTTAATGGGAATGGCAAGTCTATCCGACGATCAGAATGTAATTCGTAAAGAGTTCGATTACCTGTCTTCACTATTCAATAAACATAAAGAAAAACAAGGTTGGAATACCCTCAGTATGGGTATGAGTAGCGACTATGAATTAGCATTGGAATATGGTAGTACCATGCTCCGTGTAGGAAGCCTGATATTGCATTCCAGAGTTACGCATTAAGCAGCATTATCAAAATATGTTAATCATAAATACAATAAGTTGCATTGGTTGTTTACTGATACCTACAACTTATTAATCAAGACTAAATTATTTATTTTTGTACTGTTTTTACTTTTAATTTTTTACTTTTTACTTTAAAATATGCCTAACATTTTAGTAATCGACGACGAAAGATCAATCCGTAGTGTATTAAAAGATATACTCACCAATGAAGGTCATACGGTACAGGAAGCTGCAGATGGCGAAGAAGGTTTTGCAAAGCTTATGGCAGGCAACTTCGATGTTGTTCTCTGCGATATCAAAATGCCAAAGATGGATGGCCTGGAATTTCTGTCAAAAGCTACAGAAGCAAATAC
>JBAXVH010000349.1:0-1888 GCA_037129215.1 Bacteroidota bacterium
TCACGATATAGCTATGCCATGTCCTCAACGGTAGCATTAATTCCCCTGTCGGTAATTGCTTCACAAAGCGATTTAAGTTTATCAAAATCTCCTTGCTTTACAGCATATTTACCTTTAGTATGAATCAAAAGTGCACATTGTTCTGCCTGTTCCATCGAATGATTGCAGATATCTATAAGAGTCTCTATTACCCAGTCGAAAGAGTTTACCTCATCATTCCATACTATTAAACTGTAACTGTGTTTCGAAGAAGTCATAAATGCTACTTCTTCATTTTGCCAAGGTTTATTACCCATATTTTCTACCCGCGTTCTCATATTGCGAAAATATGTTTTATTATAAAATTACCCAACAAATAAATAATTAAATTCTTCTTTAAAAAAAGATTGGCCCCGATGGAAATCGAGGCCGCAACCAAAACTAACTGCTTATGAGAAAATTTATTATTATGTTTATTTAGCTTTATTCTACATTACAAAAACTATGCCTGTTTGTAACCCTTACATATAAATAGACTCATGAGTGGTATAAAACGCTTAATGGCATTTGTTAATTTTTTCTAATGATTTTTGCAACATGGTTGATTATTGTCACCATTCATCCGTTTCATTTAACTATTTTTGCGACTTTCTATATATATAATGAACGCACCAAAAAGATATTTAATTACTTCTGCACTGCCTTATGCTAACGGATTAAAGCATATTGGACATTTGGCAGGAGCCTATATTCCAGCTGATATTTACGTAAGATACCTGCGTGCACAAAAAAGAGACGTTGTTTTTGTATGTGGTAGCGATGAACATGGGACTGCAATTCCTATTCAGGCAATGAAAGAAGGGACTACTGCACAGGCAATTATAGATAAGTATCATCCTATTATTGAACAGAATTTCAAAGATCTTGGTATTTCCTTCGATATATATCATCGTACATCATCTCCTTTACACCACGAAACTGCAAGAGAATTCTTTACAGCCTTAAACGAAAAGGGAGATCTGGAAATTAAGGAATCAGAACAGTATTACGATGAGGAAACTAAAACCTTCCTTGCCGACCGTTTTATTAAAGGTACTTGCCCAAACTGCAGTAGCGATAATGCCTTTGGTGATCAATGCGAGAAATGTGGTAAAAGCCTTAGTCCCGACGAGTTAATTAATCCTGTTTCTACTTTAAGTGGTGCCAAACCTGTTAAAAAAGGAACCAGTCATTGGTACCTGCCTTTAAACAGACATGAAGATTTTCTCCGTAAATGGATTCTCGAAGATCATAAAGAAGACTGGCGCCCTACAGTTGTTGGTCAGTGTAAAAGCTGGATAGATGGCGGTTTAATGCCCCGTGCCGTTACTCGCGATTTAGACTGGGGAGTTAAAGTGCCAGGAAGCGATTCTAAAGTATTATATGTTTGGTTCGATGCGCCAATTGGATATATTTCAGCTACCAAACAATGGGCCGCAGATAAAGGGAAAGACTGGAAGCCATACTGGTATAGTGAAGATACCAAACTGGTTCATTTTATTGGGAAAGATAATATCGTATTCCATTGTATTATATTCCCGGTAATGTTGAAACTGAATGGTAATATTCTTCCTGAAAATGTACCTGCAAATGAGTTTATGAATCTGGAAGGGGATAAGATGAGTACCAGTCGCGGCTGGAGTATCGAAATGGATGATTACATCAACGATTGGATTAAGAAGGAGAATGGTGGCGAATCACTTGCTGATGTGCTCCGTTATTACCTTACTCAGATTGCGCCAGAAACCAAGGATAGCGAATTTACCTGGAAAGGTTTTCAGGATGCAAACAATAGTGAGCTGGTAAGCATCTTTGGTAACTTTATTAATAGAACCTTTGTTTTGATGCACAAACTATGTGCTGGTAAAGT
>JBAXVH010000035.1:0-9368 GCA_037129215.1 Bacteroidota bacterium
GAACAACATTCCTGATGGCTGGATGGGTCTTGATATTGCTGCTGATGCATGTGATCAGTTTACCAATGTTATAGAAAACTCCAGAACTATTTTATGGAATGGTCCAATGGGTGTTTTTGAAATGGAAAAATTTCAACATGGAACTAAAACTGTTGCCATTGCTGTAGCTAATGCTACCGCTAAAGGTGCTTTCTCTTTAGTAGGCGGTGGTGATAGTGTAGCTGCTGTAAATCAGTTTGGTTTTAATGATAAAGTAAGTTATGTAAGTACGGGTGGTGGTGCTATGCTGGAATACTTTGAAGGAAAAGTGTTGCCAGGAATTGCGGCGGTACAATCTTAATACAATCGTGAGTCGTGAGAATACATCGTGAGGCGTGAGGGAATACAACGTGAGGCGTGAGAATACAATCGTGAGTCGTGAGAATACAATCGTGAGGCGTGAGAATACAATCGTGAGTCGTGAGTAAATACAATCGTGAGGCGTGAGGGAATACAATCGTGAGGCTCGATATAAATACCACATAAATAAAATACCCGATAGAATTAAATCTATCGGGTATTTTTATTTTTAGCTGTATAAGTTTATTTATTATCCGGCAACGATAAATTCAGCTTTTGAAGGAATATCGTTTCTTTGATTGTCAACAATTACTTTGTACTGACAACCTTCACACTTTGGAGTCATTACTCTACGAGAGTAGGTGCCATAACTGTTTTCGTACATATTCTGAGTCTTCCAGTTGTTGAAATTACCAACAATCTTTAAGCTGCTTTGTACCGTTTTGTTGTATTTAATATCCTGCCACAACATATTTTTAGGTAAGGCAGAAATTAAAGATTGTTTATACCAGTTTTCAGCATTGGCTTTCTGATTAGCTTTTGTATAAACATATTCGTAAGCTAAACTTCCAAGATAATTATCTATGGTATAAATATAGGCAGCATGCTGAAGTGCAGAAGCTTTACAACCTCCTACTAAGTTTGGAGCACATGCATAAAAACGAATCAATGCCCAGTTAAGTACTAATGAACCTGGATTATTTTTCAAATCCTGCTCAAGATCTTTTTTCAAATCTACCGCTTCATTAAAAGTGTAAACATGATTCAATGGGATAAGCTCATCTACTGCAGCATCTAAACTTTGAAATGAGTAGCTCTGCGCTACATCTTTTTCGTTGTAATTGTTTACCATACTGGATTCTGCCTGATAGTCAGAACCTGTTTGTACACTAAAAATATTGGTAGTACAAATACTACTAATTAATAGTGTTGGGACCAAGAATAATAAGTTTGCCGTTTTCATAGCTACCATTTTAAATGGATAAAATAATAAATACGGTCAACGTAGGATATGTGGATAAATAGCAGAAATCAGTCACTATTCGGCGTGCAAGATAATAATATTACTTAATTCTCCAAATTTTTTAACAAATTTATTTGGGCAGGAAAGAAATAATTGTTGTGGAAATAACGTTTGGTGGCCATTTTTTCACCCTATTAAAACAATTTACTATTGACTTTTAATAGATATTTATAAGATAATTATTGAAAAATCAAATGCAGAACAGATATTTGCAGGTACTAGGCATTTTAATATGCTAAGGAGCAATCATTTATTTAATATTGCTCACTTATAGTATTTAATATATATCTTTAATTGTATGGCAAGAATAATCGGGATTGCAAATCAAAAGGGTGGAGTAGGTAAAACTACTTCGGCGATAAATGTTGCAGCAAGTTTCGCAGTGTTAGAATACAGAACTTTATTGGTTGATGCCGATCCTCAGGCAAATAGTACTACTGGTGTTGGGTTCGATTTACATAACATCAATCACAGTTTGTACGATTGTATGGTGAATAATGCCAGTGCAAAAGATGTAATTTTAAAAAGTGATGTTCCAAATCTCGACTTAATTCCTTCTCATATTGATCTTGTAGGTGCAGAACTAGAGATGATTAATTATCCAAACAGAGAGAACGTATTGAAAAATGTTCTTGATGCGGTTAAAGATAATTACGATTTTATAGTTATTGACTGTTCACCTTCTCTGGGCTTGATTACCGTAAACTCTCTTGTAGCTGCCGATAGCGTAGTGGTACCGGTACAATGCGAGTTTTTTGCTCTTGAAGGATTAGGTAAATTATTGAATACCGTAAAAATCGTTCAATCCAGATTAAACCCTGAATTGCAGATAGAAGGTATATTAATGACCATGTACGATGGCCGTCTGCGTTTATCAAATCAGGTGGTGAGTGAGGTAAGGAGACATTTTGATGATATGGTTTTTGAAACAATCATTCATAGAAACTCTAAGTTAAGCGAAGCGCCAAGCTTTGGTAAACCAGTGATTTTATACGATGCTGAAAGTAAAGGCGCAGTTAATTACCTGAATCTTGCTAAAGAAATTCTACAGAAAAATAATCTGACAAGAATTTCAAGACAGGAAAGAGTAATGGAATAAGAGATATTGTAAGTTTTAATAATTAAGTAAGTATATATAATGACTGTTTCGAAAAATAATAAGGATTTATTGGGTAGAGGTATAAGATCATTGCTGCAGAATATAGATTCTGATTTAAAAACGAATACTGGACACCTCAAAGAGAACATAGTTGAGCAGGTTACCGGAACCAAAAGAATTTCTATCAATGATATCGTTGTTAATCCTAAACAACCAAGAAGAGATTTTGATGAGGACAGTCTGAGCGAACTGGCTATTTCCATTAAAAACTTCGATTTAGTACAGCCATTAACCGTTAGCAGCCTTCCGAATGGTAAATTCCAATTAATAGCAGGGGAAAGAAGATTCAGAGCCAGTAAAATTGCTGGGCTTAAAGATGTACCTGTGTTTATACGTCAGGCGAATGATTCCGAATTGCTGGAGCTGGCTTTACTGGAAAATTTACAGAGAGAAAACTTAAATGCAATAGAAATAGGCCTGAGTTATAAAAGAATGATGGATGAACTTAACTATACCCAGGAACAGGTTTCTGAAAGAATGGGTAAGGAGAGAAGCACCATCACCAACTATTTAAGACTATTAAAGCTTCCACCAGATATTCAGCTGGCAGTAAGAAATGCAACTATTTCCATGGGGCATGCACGTGCATTAATTGCTGTGGAAAGCATTGATAAGCAATTGTTTATCTTCAAAGAAATAAAAGATAAAGGACTAAGTGTTCGTCAGACCGAAGACCTTGTTAGGAAATTATACAAACCTGCCGACACTAAAGTGGGTGCTGTAGCGCATACATTACCTCCTTTATACAAAAAGATCGAGGATAATCTTTCTTCTCATTTTAGTACTAAAGTTTCTCTGCAACATAATAAAAACGGCAAAGGGAGTATTACACTCGAGTACTATTCTCTTGAAGAATTAAACAAGCTTCTCGATGCTATGAATGTTGTTATTGGGTAAGAATAGAAATATTATTACTATAAAATAAGTAGAATCGTATTGGCGTTGACTTAAAAAGTACAACTTATTACATCAAACTTACGAATGAATAGAATCCTTCAGATTATATTTTGTGTTGCTGTATTATTGTTTTCAGCAAACATTACTAAAGCACAAAAAGCGGCTAAGGATACCGTTCTGACTAATGTTAAATCTACGGTTCAAGATTCAACCAACAAGTCTACTCCTCGTAAACATATTCCAAGAATAGCTACCATTCGATCTGCTATTTGTCCGGGACTGGGGCAAATTTATAACAGAGAATACTGGAAGTTACCCATTGTATATGGAGCTTTAGCTATTCCTACTTATACCTTCTTTTATAACGATCACTACTATAAAATTATTAAGTACGCCTACGAAATCAGGTACCGTCAAGCTGTTGATACAAGCTTTCATCCCGATGAAAGTTCTATTGATCCTGAGGTGAGAAACCTGAAAGATTTAAACAGTCTTTTGAAATATAGAAATTCTTTCCGCCGGGATCGCGATTATTCCATTATGTGGTTTGTAATTGTATGGGGACTAAATGTAGTAGATGCTACCGTTTTTGCGCACTTGAAAGAGTTTAGCGTTTCTGATAATCTGGCCCTTAAAGTGGAGCCTAAAATTATGCCTGCGGGTCTTTTTGCCCTTTCTTCAGGTGTAGGTTTTACCCTTTCCTATAAGAATTCTGTTAAAAAGAAGGTAGAAGTAAGATAATATAAACAACTATGAAAATTGCACTGATAGGATATGGTAAAATGGGAAAAGCTATTGAAGAAATTGCAGTAGCCTGTGGACATGAAATTTGTTTAAAGATTGATGATACCAATTCCCAGACAGAATTTACTATCGAAAACCTGCAGCAAGTAGATGTCGCTATAGAATTTACCCACCCAGAAAGTGCCGTTGACAATATTAAAAAGTGTTTCGATGCTGGGGTGCCTGTTGTAGCTGGAACTACCGGTTGGTTGAAGGATTGGAACGACGTTGTTGACTATTGTAACCTTAAGAATGGTACTTTTTTATATGCAAGCAATTTCAGTATTGGCGTAAACATTTTCTTCGAGTTAAACAAGTATCTGTCTGGTTTAATGGCCAATAGACTTGAGTACGATGTAACCATGGAAGAGATACATCATACACAGAAAAAAGATGCTCCAAGTGGAACAGCTATTACGTTGGCCGAGCAGATTCTGGAGAATAGTATCCAGAAAAAGTCCTGGATTAACGAGCCTGCCAATAGTAAAGATGAGCTAAGTATCATTTCAAAAAGAATAGATCCAGCTCCGGGTACCCATCTAATAAAGTATCATTCTGAAATTGATGATATTGAAATAATTCATACTGCACATAGCCGTAAAGGTTTTGCAACCGGAGCCGTTCGTGCTGCAGAATACATATTTAATAAGAAAGGGCTCTTTAGTATGAAAGAGGTTATCGGTCTGGGAGCATAGGAAAATTGCTCTCTTAACTCTCTTTAGCTGTCTTACATAAACTTCCCGGTCACACTCCCTTTAGCACCCTTTAAATCGGTAGGAGTGCCGGCAAATACCAGTTGTCCGCCCCCAATACCCGCCTCAGGGCCAAGATCTATCACCCAATCGGCATTTCGTATCACATCGGTATTATGTTCTATTACAATCAGCGTATGCCCTTGGTTCACCAGGGCATTAAAGGAGTTTAACAGCTTCTGTATATCATGAAAGTGAAGACCTGTAGTAGGCTCATCGAAGATGAATAATATATGGGAATTGCTTTTACTCTTACCCAGAAAGGAGGCTAATTTTACCCTTTGAGCCTCTCCGCCCGATAGGGTGTCGCTACTCTGCCCGAGCTTAATATATCCCAGACCTACCTCTTGCAGAGGTAATATGGCATTGTAAACTGCCTTTTCGTCCTTAAAGAAAGACAGAGCATCATCCACACTTAGCTCCAGAATGTCGTGAATGCTCTTTTGCTGATAGGTCACTTCCAGCACATCATCCTTAAAACGTTTGCCACCACATACATCACAGGTAAGGTGTACATCGGCCAGAAACTGCATCTCTACTACTTGTTCTCCTTCTCCTTTACATGCATCACATCTGCCTCCATCTACATTGAAACTGAAGTGCTTAGGTAAGTAACCTCTTATTTTGGCTAAAGGTTGAGAAGAGTACAAATCCCTT
Source organism: Bacteroidota bacterium (assembly GCA_037129215.1). Lineage (GTDB taxonomy): Bacteria > Bacteroidota > Bacteroidia > Chitinophagales > Chitinophagaceae > CANFLJ01. The sequence goes on from JBAXVH010000035.1 coordinate 5,612, forward strand.
ATACCATCATAAGCTTTTATATAAGTAACAGGGTTGCTACGGGAGGACTTACCAATAGGGTTCTGGTCTATCATCTCCACCTGATCTATAATTGCAGTGTCACCACTGATAGCCTTATGAAGCCCAGTTTTCTCTGCAGCTTCACCTTTAAGCTTCATCATAGCTGGGTAGAGTATCTGTTTAACGAGGGTAGTCTTGCCACTACCACTCACTCCGCTCACTACTGTCATGATGTTCAGCGGAAACTCTACTGTAATGTTTTTCAGGTTGTTCTGCCTTGCACCTTCTACTATTATCTTCTTTGTCCACTTTCTGGCATGATGCTGGTCAATGGTAAGCTCTCCTTTAAGGTACTTTCCTGTTAAGCTATTTTTATTGGAAATCAATGACTTATAATTTCCAGCTGCAATTACTTCTCCACCAAGGTGAGAGGCCAGCGGTCCCATATCTATGATGTGATCTGCCTCTCTCATCATCAACTCATCGTGCTCGACCACTACTACCGTATTGCCTAAATCCCTTAACTCCTTCAGTACTTTGATGAGGTTTTCGGTATCACGGTTATGCAAACCAATGGATGGCTCGTCCAAAATATAGAGTGAATTGGTGAGGTTGCTACCAAGGCTTCGGGTAAGCTGTATACGTTGACTTTCGCCTCCACTGAGGGTATTTGCCAGTCTGTTCAGGGTAAGGTAGCCCAATCCGACCTGCAGCATTACTTTTAGTCTTTGTTCTAGCTCAGTTAGTATTCTTACGGTTACCTTCTGTTCGTATTCTGTTAATGGAAGTTGTTCAATCCAGCTATAAAGTTCATTGATTGGCATCATACTCAGCTCGCCAATATGCTTGCCATTTATTTTAATGTATAATGCTTCTCTTCTTAATCTATATCCTTGACAATCAGGACAGTTTGTTTTTCCTCTATATCTACTTTGCATTACTCTGTACTGTACTTTATACAGGTTTTGCTCCACCTCTTTAAAGAAGTCGTCGATACCTTCTGTGTAGCGGTCTCCTTTCCATAGCAGCTGGTATTGTTCGGGTGTAAGATCTATAATTGCCTTATGTATAGGAAAGCCATTTTTGGCAGAAGCTACAATAAAGCGTTCTCTCCACAATCCCATCTTTTCGCCCTTCCAGGGAGCAACTGCACCATCAAATACACTTAAAAGCTTGTTTGGAATCACCAGATCTTCATCTATCCCCAGCGTTTGGCTGAAGCCTTCGCAGGTAGGACAGGCACCAAAAGGGTTGTTGAAAGAGAATAAATTAGGTACGGGTTCTTCGAAAGTAATACCGTCCAGCTCAAACTTATTACTAAAGAGGTGTTCTTTACCCTCTACATCAAGATGGATTATTCCATCGCCCTCAAAAAAGGCAGTACTGATGGAATCGGATAGGCGATGGATATCCTCTTCTTCCATTTCTTTAGTAACTATTCTATCAATTAATACAAAAGATGTACTGGAATTTGTAATTTCTTTATTATCAGCTGATATTAGTTTATTTAATTCTTTATCATTCAGTTCCAGTAATTCTTCTATTCTCTTAAGTGAAACTGCTCCGGTTTTATCGGTAAGAGCGATCCTGCTGAAACCTTTCTGCATTAAAATGTTCAGTTCCTCTTTAAGATTACGGTGTGCATGGTGCTTAATGGTTACCAAGATCATCACTTTTTGTCCATCAGGAAGCTTTTGTATGAACTTGATCACGTCGTCTACATCGTGCTTGATAACTTCGTTGCCTGAGATAGGAGAGATGGTCTTGCCTATTTTGGCAAAGAGCAAGCGCATGTACTCGTAAATCTCCGTCATACTACCCACTGTGCTTCTTGGAGTTCTGGTAATTACTTTCTGTTCTATAGCAATTGCCGGGCATAAGCCTTTGATAAAGTCGACATCGGGTTTTACCATTCTTGCCATAAACTGACGGGCATAAGCACTTAAGCTTTCGGCGTATCTACGCTGACCTTCAGCGAATAATGTATCGATAGTGAGGGAAGACTTACCGCTACCGCTTACACCAGTGACCACAATAAGTTTATTTCTGGGGAAATCGACGGTTACATTTTTTAAATTATGTGTGCGTGCACCTTGAATATGAATATTTTGCTGAAGATTAAGAGCAGCAGCATTTTTAGTATCTAAAATTTCTTGTTTCAACATTGCAACAAATAAAACAATTTACACTCAATAAATTAAAAAAATCTGATTGTTCCTGTGAATATAGTTGAGTTGTTTGAAAACTTTTTAACATTAAGTACTTAAGTTTCTACATAAAGCAATAGCACTATATTTTCGAGGAGTAATTGAAACAAGATTCATGTGATATTGTTTCAATTCTTCATCCAACTTCCTATCCTTTTTTTAGCTAATTTGAAAAAAACACACAAGCTATGAGAGCAGTATTGAATGCTAATGAAAATGACAATGAATTAATAAAACTCTTTCAGAGTGGGAATGACTCTGCTTTGGAGGTTTTATTAAACAAGTACAAGGATAGGATCTTTTCCAGCCTTTACTACCTATCGAAAGATAGGGAGCTGGCGGAAGATTTGTTCCAGGAAGTATTTATCAAAATTATTGATACTATCCGAAGTAACCGGTACAATGAAGAAGGTAAGTTTTTACCTTGGGCATTACGTATAGCCCATAATCTTTACATCGATTATTTTAGAAAGTATAGTAAACATAGAATCATTAACTGTGGTGATAATACACAGTTTGAAAATGTAACTCCACTTACTCCAGGATCGGATAGTAAACTTATCAAGATGCAGACTTATGAAAGGCTGAATAAGATGCTTGATAAATTACCAGAAGAACAAAGAGAGGTTGTTGTGTTGAGACACTTTGGTGAACTTAGCTTTAAAGAAATTGCAGAGCTTACCAAAACGAGTCTGAATACCTGTCTGGGTAGAATGCGTTATGCATTAATTAATCTTAGAAAGGAGATGGTAGAACATAATATTACTTTATAAGAACTTATAAATATAGCATTCACTAAAAAGGCTTCGTTGTAAAACGGAGCCTTTTTATATTACTGAGCATGATTGTTATTGTTTTAATTAACGGATTAACGAATTAACGAATTTGAATACAAATACAGTTTTGCAATTTAAGTTTACTATACGTTGAATGAATGATTATGTTTTGGGAAGATTATTAAAAAATAAGATTGTAATATTGTAACCAATAAATTTATCGCATGAATGAACATAAAAATGATCCTTTACATGGCATAACCTTGGAGCAGATAATAGTGTATCTGGTAGAGAACTATGGATGGGAATATCTTGCAGAACAAGTAAACATAAATTGTTTTAAATCGAATCCGAGTGTGAAGTCGAGCCTTACTTTTTTACGTAAGACACCCTGGGCGAGAACAAAACTGGAAAGCTTTTACTTATACATCAAGAGAAAGGAACTGAAAGAGATAAAGGGAATAATAAAAGGCTAAATACAAATTTGAAAATTAGCTAATTTGAGAATTTGAAAATGGGGCTTGGACGGGGTTTTCAGGCTCTTTTTTTTTGGAATATTTCTGCATAAATTTACATTAAACATGTTTTTCAAATATTTTCCAAAATAACCATAAAATATGATTAACTATTTGAAAAAAGTTATTATTTTTGCATCGAAATCTTTTGGGGATCATTCTTTCTTTGTTTATTCGTAGTGCGACGTGAGTCGTGCTACGAATTTTATAAAGATAAAATCAGCGAAAAACGTTCCGTTGAATAGTCTGCACATTGCAG
>JBAXVH010000350.1:0-1885 GCA_037129215.1 Bacteroidota bacterium
ACTTTATATGTAAGCATTACAGATTGTAGTGGTGCAGTGAGTGGTGGTGCATCGGGAGGAACAGAAAGTAAGAGTCTGGGAAATGCGATATCGCAATTGTTTATCCATAACATAACTAATAACATTAGTAGTAAGACCGATTATACTAAACTTAATACTGTTAAACCATTTGTTGGTAATATTCAAGTGATGGGTAATGGAAATGTAAGTTTACAAAGTTTATTGCCAGCACAAAGCTCTGTTGCTTCTGTGTTTGGAACATCAGCTGTAAATGTTTATTCCACTTCTCCTACAAACCTTACTGGAATTACTAATGCGCTTGAAGTTCAAGCTCAGGATTACACTGTAAATACTACCTGTAAAGCTGTAGCTTTTGCAACTAAAACCAGCAGTAGTATCTATGGTCATACTAAACCAGTTTGTGACCGTTTGAAAGAAGCTGAACTAAAGGATATACAAAATGTAACGATTAACAATATCAACTTTATGCAGTATAAATTATTGCAGAATAATGGTACAGTTGAATATGCTATCAGTTTTACTGCTGGAAAGAACTTTAATAGCGCTTTTTATGATATTCAATCTAAATGGTTATTAGAAGATTTTACTGGTTTTGATACCATGTATAATTTCCAGATATGGGGTGTAAATCCTCAGGTAGTGAAGAGCATGGTGGCAGATGTATTAAACAATTTAAACAATAGTCTTCCTTACTATCAGCTTACCTATGCGCCTGTTCCTCAGACTTATATAATGAGTCATAGAAGAAATCAGACAGCAATGGATATTACTATTAAAAACAATACCAATGCAACTGCCGCTAACTTACAGGTAACTGAATATCTTAATGAGTTGTCTGCGGCAATGCCTGCAAAGATTTTACCTGTAACAATTAATCCTAATGGTATTACAACTGTTTCGTTTGATATGTCTGACCATTATCAGGCGGATATTAAAATGCTGGATGCAAAGAATAATATTGTAACAGATGAGGTGTATAGTAATGATGGTTCTTGGGACATTAACTATAAAAATGCTACTACTTCTATTCAGGAATTTACTGTTTCAAATGATGGAGTAACTCCAGCTACTGATGAATATAGATTGTTTAGAAATGTGAAAATAAAAGCAACTACCAGTGATTTTGTTTCTGTTTACAAGTTAATGAAAGCTGCTTCGCTTCCAAGAAATATTAGTCAATATACTGCACTTACATTTACAGCAAATGCATCGGGTGCTAGTGCTTTAAATATCATCTTAGTTAAAAACTCTATTACTGAATGGAATAAGCAATATAGTATAACAATCCCTACCAAACAAGGTACACAAGATTACCAAATTAATTTTGCAGATTTAGTTGCTGAAGGTATGAGTGCAATAGATGCAAGCGATGTAACAGCTATCACTATTTCATTTGTAGTAAGCAATAGTAATACAGCTTTGAATGCAAGTATCAGCAATGCTAAATTGATTAAGACAAGTACGGTTATTACGCCTACTGTAGATACTAAACTGAGTATCTATCCTAATCCTGTGGTTACTAATTCTTTTACTTGTAGCTTTAAATCTGTAAGAGCAGAAAAGCTTACTTTGAAAGTAATTGAAACTGGAACTGGAAGAGTTATCAGTACACAGATTATCAATAGTGTTGAAGGACTGAATACGCCTGTAATTACAATTGATAAAGCATCATTCTTTAGTACTAATAATTACATAGTTACTTTACAGGGTGATTATAATAAATATGATGTTCAGAAAATAGTGATTATAAATTAATCTTCGATTTATAAATATTTAAAAACGCCCCGAAGCAAGAGTTTCGGGGCGTTTTTATTTAGGATAGATTGCTACCCGCTTCGTTCTTCGTAGTTGCAAAGACGGAGCG
>JBAXVH010000351.1:0-1884 GCA_037129215.1 Bacteroidota bacterium
ATTAAATACCTTGCGCGGTATGTATATCTGTGTGCCACGAAATATGGTGCAGGGTGTAGGTATGTACAATACTTTATTAAAGGGCAACGATCCTGCAATAGTGGTAGAATGTTTGAATGGCTATAGACTAAAAGAAAAGTTGCCGGCAAATCTGCTGGAGTTCACCGTGCCATTGGGTGTACCGGAGGTAATAAGAGAAGGCGATGATATTACTATTGTATCTTACGGTTCTACCTTGCGTATTATAGAAGAAGCAGCGGAAAGACTGGAGAAACACGGCATTAATTGCGAGATTGTAGATGTACAAACCCTACTGCCTTTCGATATTAATCATCATATTCTGGAATCTTTAAAGAAGACCAGTCGCATATTATTTGTAGATGAAGATGTACCCGGAGGAGCCTCTGCTTATATGTTTAATAAAGTAATGGAAGAACAGAATGGTTATAAGTGGATAGATGTAGCGCCACGTACTATTTCTTCGCAGGCACACCGCCCTTGTTATGGTAGCGATGGAGATTACTTTAGCAAGCCAAACGTAGAGCAGATAATGAGAGTAGTAAAAGAAATGGTGAACGAATAAACTACTGCTTAAAGAATATAATAAACAGAAGCATATCTAAAAGACTATATTTGTAATTCAAACAATAAAATGAGTACTTTAGAATTGAAAGTCTACGATATTTTTAAATCAAGGTTTTCTGAACAGGAAGCGGCTACTGTAATTGAATATTTTGAGGTAAAGGCGGATGAGAAATTTTTACAACGTAAAGATATAATGGCTACAAAAACGGATATATATGAATCAAAAGTAGAAATCATACGTTGGATGTTTGGCGTATTTACTGTTCTAATGATTGCAATAATAGGTTTGTATATTAAAAAATAAATTACATCTTAATCTAATAAACAGAAAGCCTCTAAGAATACTTAGAGGCTTTTTTTATGCCGTAATTAGCATTCGTTAGTTTAATATAATATCTATATGAAGGTGTTGACCACTTTTAATGTGGAAAGAAACTAGCTTATCAGAGTAGGACTCTGCCTTAACCATTAAAGAAAGATCGCCACCTCTGAACTGAACAATTTCACCGTTGCCCTGGTAGTCGGTGATTTCCATTCTATTCCTTTCTAATAAAGAAACCGCTGCATCTTTTACCGGAAGTAGTTTAGCTTCGTCGGCATATACAGTGAATGTTAAATCGGTATGTGTTTTGGTAGCACTGCCTATTTTGCGACTTGCTATATACGTTAATACCATTTCGTGATTGGTAATATTGTATTCGTTTACAATAAGATCGTAACAAATTTCTTCCAATTCGGTTAGTTCCAATACTTCTTCATCCAAACTAACAGTAGCTGCTTTAGTATCTTTTTTAGCCTTTTGCGGAACGCCTAAAGTTGTTTTGAAAACATCGGCTAAAGCAATGACAGCATCTACATTTAGCTTGGTAATTTTGACTTCTAATAGGGCTGTTTCGTTAGCAGTGAGCCCTATGATAAGATTATTGATTTTAGTAACATCATCCTGACCAGGAAAGGATACTTCAAAATCTGTTACATGAACGTTGAATAAAGCTTTGAGTTCCTGATTCTTTTTTACTCTTGCCCAAGCAAAGGCTTTACGACACATAGGAATTAAACCATCGAGAACATCTGCCAGAGCCTGTTCTTTAGTTTTGGTTAACCCTTTAGTATCGGCAGCCTGCTTTTCTAAAGTTGGTTCGAGGCTTGTATAGGCATCCTGAAATTTATCGATAATACCTGCGAGAAAGATGAAGGTATCCAATAAGGTTTTATTCTTTTTGAAGAATAAAATAATCCTAAGAAACATTGCTATTTTGAGTGATTGACGATTTGTCATGTTATTTAAATTAAAAATTA
>JBAXVH010000352.1:0-1883 GCA_037129215.1 Bacteroidota bacterium
ATGTTATTCTTTCCTAAAGACATTCGTTTGAAAGAAGAGTGCAGAGAAATTTTCAACAGGTCTGCAGAGAAGTTAGGCTTAGAAATTTTAGCTTACAGAAAGGTGCCTGTTAACCCTGCTGATATTGGTCCTACTGCTTTATCCGTAGAGCCCGAAATTGAACAGGTATTTGTAGCATGTCCCGATCATATTAATGATCCGGAAGCTTTTGAAAGAAAACTTTTCGTGCTAAGAAATTATGCATCTCATACCATCAATAATTCAATTAAAAAAGATGCTATTGGTTTTTATATAGCTTCTTTATCTTATAAGACAGTAGTCTATAAAGGGCAACTAACGAGTTTACAGGTAAGGCCTTATTTTCCTGATCTTTCCAATAAGAGACTGGTGAGTGCTTTTGGTTTGGTGCACTCTCGTTTTGCTACCAATACCTTCCCTTCCTGGAAGCTGGCACAGCCTTTCCGATACATTGCGCACAATGGAGAAATAAATACTTTACAGGGCAATCTTAACTGGCTGAAAGCAAGTGAGAAAAACTTCTTCTCTCCTTACTTTTCTAAGGAAGAAATGGAGATGTTGTTGCCAATTGTTACAGGAGGTCAATCTGATTCTGCCTGCCTCGATAATATGATAGAACTGCTTACTCTTTGTGGCAGAAGTTTACCGCATGTAATGATGATGCTGATACCCGAAGCATGGGATGGTAACGATCAGATGGATCCTATCAAAAAAGCATTCTATCAGTTCCATGCAGTATTGATGGAACCATGGGATGGTCCGGCTTCTATCTCTTTTACCGATGGGAAAATCATTGGTGCTACCCTTGATAGAAATGGTCTACGTCCTTCCCGTTATTGTGTTACTAAAGATGATCGTGTAATCATGGCTTCCGAGACTGGAGCACTTCCTATTGATCAGTCGATGATTATCGAGAAAGGTAGACTACAACCGGGTAAAATGTTTGTGGTAGATATGGAGCAGGGAATCATTATCAGTGATGATGATCTGAAGGAAAAGATCTGCACTCAAAAGCCATATGCTGAGTGGTTGAATAAGTATAAAATCAGACTGGAAGAATTGCCTGCTCCAAGAGTAAGCTTTACGCATCTGGAACACGATCAGATATTTAAATATCATAAAGCCTTTGGTTATTCTACCGAAGATCTGGATAATATTATTACCCCAATGGCCATGGATGGCAAAGAGCCAATTGGTTCTATGGGAACCGATACACCGTTGGCTGTATTAAGTAATCAACCTCAGCACCTCAGTGCTTATTTCAAGCAGTTATTTGCACAGGTTACTAATCCGCCTATCGATCCAATTAGGGAACGACTAGTGATGAGCCTTGCAACATTTGCAGGAGGTAATGGTAATTTGCTGCAGGAGAATCCGTTGGATTGTCACTGTGTAGAATTGAAACAGCCTATTCTGAATAATGAAGAACTGGAGAAAATCAGAAGTATTGATACGGGTATTTTCCAGGCAAAAACTTTACAGATATATTTCCGTGCCGACGGCAAACCAGACTCTTTACAAAAAGCGTTGGATCGTATTTGTCGTTATTCAGTAGATGCTGTTGAAGATGGTTTCGAAGTAATTATTCTGAGCGATAGAGCTATCGATAGCGATCATGCTGCTATACCTTCTTTACTGGCTACATCTGCAGTTCATCACCACCTTATCCGTAAGGGATACAGAGGTCAGGTGGGTATTATTGTAGAGGCTGGCGATGTATGGGAAGTGCATCACTTTGCATGCCTCATTGGATTTGGTGCTACGGCTATCAATCCATATCTGGCATTGTCTTCTATCAGAGATTTGAGAATTGTAAATAATCTTGATAAACAAATTGATCCGGAAATTCTGCGCAAGAATTATAT
>JBAXVH010000353.1:0-1868 GCA_037129215.1 Bacteroidota bacterium
GTTCACTTAAGAGAGAATCTTGATCTTAAAGATGCCTTCTTTATACATGATGAAGAATCTATTAAAATGATCATTACGGTAATTAGAAAATATAAGCCCACCATTGTTCTGTGCAATGCACCTGTTGACAGGCATCCTGATCATGGTAAATCGGCTAAGCTGATTGCTGATGCTGCTTTTCTATCAGGACTAAGGAAAGTAGAAACTTCCATTGGCGATGAACCTCAAGAAGCCTGGAGACCTTCTTATGTATTGAATTATTTACAGGATCAATATCTACAACCCACATTTGTGGTAGATGTGTCTGGTTATCAGGATAGAAAGGTAGAAGCTATTATGTGTTACAAGTCACAGTTTTTTAATCCTGATGCGAATGAACCTCAAACCTATATTTCCAGCTCTATATTTTTAGATGCATTAAAAGGGAAAGAAACCAGCTTTGGCAAACAGGTAGGAGTAGCCTATGCAGAAGGCTTTATTTCTCAGAAAATAATGGCAATTGAAACACTGGATTCCCTTGTAAAGAATCCAACTTAAATAGTGCTATAGCCCAGCAACGAAAATCGCTTTAGCTATAATCATTGCTAAAATACCTATCAGGTTGATAGCTGATATAACAATGCATATATAATTTAATGAATATTTTTCAGAAATTATGTATTCTCTGATAGAAAGCATTAAATTTCTGGTAGAAAGATAACCAGCATAAAGTACCAATGCAAAGAAGATAACTATATAAGCAATTTGATTAATTGATATCTCAGCATTCTCCCCAAGTTTACTTTTACTTAGTTTAGTACTGAACTGGTAACCAAATATCACTGAGATTATTAAACAAAATATTGTTGCCTTTAAAAGGCGTTTAAATTCTTCTTTATTATTCCTCGGCTCAAATTCAAGATTTATTTCATTCATAGTTTAATCCACTGACGGAGCGCAAATTTAGGGGAATTCTTTATAAAATATTTATCTCATTTGTTACTAAATCATTGCTTTTGTAATATTTCTAGATTAGTAGAGGGTTCTTATATGACACTTAATTGAATTATTACACAAAAAATTATAATTTCTGTTAAGCTATTTAAGCTATTAAAGGAAGGCTGTCTCAAACTTTGAGACAGCCTTCCTTTAATATTAACTTCAGTTAATGAACGCTATTGTTTCATAAATTGTTTTTGTTCAATACCATTCTCATCTTTAATAACAACCAGATAGTTGCCAGTATTTAATGAGGTAGTATTTACATAAACAGAATTTCCGTCTACATTAGCATCTAAGTTCAATGACTGTTGTAACAACACTCTTCCTTGAATGTCAGTTACGTATAATGTACCATTCAATGATCTTGAATTGTATATCTTAACGTTCAATCTGTCTTTAGCTGGATTAGGATATAAACCAATTTCAAATGTAGTTTTTAAGGTAATCATTACTACTTTACTATAAGTAGAATGTCCATCTTTATCAAACATCTGAAGTCTGTAGTAAATTGCATTCACTTTAAGATCTGCAGCATTGATATCGGTATAATTATAGTTATTAACTGTATTGCTATTTCCAGTTGCCTGTATTCTTCCTAAGTCAATAAATTCTTTTCCGTTAGTGCTACGTTGTACTACATAATAAGCAGCATCAGTTTCGGTGCTGGTTTGCCATGCACATTTAGCATCATGTTCGGATAAGTATGCCTTGAAACTTACTAAAGTAACTGGTACATTAGTAATCATTGTTATTGAGTTGGAATTAGCAGTGGTAGTGGAAATACAAGTTGCATTGCTGGTTAATGTACAGCTAACAATATCTCCTACATTTAAAGTAGAGCTTGTATAGGTATTTGAAGAACTTGTTTGAACAACACTACTGGTAAC
>JBAXVH010000354.1:0-1854 GCA_037129215.1 Bacteroidota bacterium
GGTTCTACTGAATTGAACGAAGCAAGAAACAATGGTGATGAATTAACTCGTAAAACATTGCGATTGGCTGAAGCATTGGAAGGCTCTGTAAGAAATACAGGTACGCATGCTTGTGGAATTATTATCGGCCCTGAAGATCTCACCAACTTTGCACCATTAAGTACTGCAAAGGATACAGATATGCCGGTAATTCAGTTTGAAGGCAGCCTTGTTGAGAGTGCAGGATTGTTGAAGATGGACTTTTTAGGTCTTAAAACTTTAACTATTATTAATGATGCTCTTAAAAACATAAAATATAGCAGAGGATTAGATATTGATATCGATAATGTATCTCTTGAAGATACTGAAACTTACGAATTATTTAGCAGAGGTGATACTGTAGGGATCTTTCAGTTTGAGTCTGATGGAATGCAGAAATACTTGCAAGAGCTAAAGCCAAACAGGTTGGACGATCTTATTGCAATGAATGCGCTGTATCGTCCGGGACCTATGGAGTATATCACCAATTATGTAAATCGTAAGCATGGTCGCGAACCTATTACTTATGCTTATCCTATTATGGAGAAGTATCTGAGTGATACGTATGGTATAACCGTTTATCAGGAACAGGTTATGCTTCTATCTCAGGCGTTGGCAGGTTTTAGCAAGGGACAAGCTGATACTTTGCGTAAAGCAATGGGGAAAAAGCAGATCGAAGTTATGAATAAACTTAAAGATGCTTTTGAAAAGGGTTGTGTAGAGAATGGTTATGAATTAGAGACGGTTAAAAAGATATGGAATGACTGGGAAGCATTTGCTCAATATGCTTTCAACAAGTCGCATTCTACCTGTTATGCTTATCTGGCTTATCAAACAGGGTATCTTAAAGCACATTACCCAGCTGAATTCCTTGCATCAGTACTTACTCATAACTTATCGGATATTGAAAAGGTTACTTTCTTTTTGGATGAATGTAAACGTTCGGGCATACAGGTATTAGGTCCTGATGTTAACGAAAGTCAATGGAATTTCTCTGTGCCAAAAGATAATGTAATTAGGTTTGGATTAGGAGCTGTTAAAGGTTTGGGTGAAGCACCTGTAGAAGCTATTGTAAACGAAAGAGAAGAAACCGGGCCATACCGGTCAATCTTTGATTTTATTAAAAGAGTTTCCCTAAAGAATATTAGTAAAAGGGTATTGGAAGCATTAGCTATGAGTGGTGCTTTTGATTGTTTCCCTGAAATACACAGAGCTGTTTTCTTTGCTTTGGATGGTGAAGTTCCCTTTACAGAAAAGTTAATACGCTATGCCAATAATCTAAATGAAGCAGAGAATGCAGGTCAACATTCTTTGTTTGATGATCCGGGGCTGGCAATAGATCAACAAATAACTACCGATCCTGAGATTCCAAGAGTAACACCTTGGTCGAGTATTGAACAACTAAAGAAAGAAAAGGAAATTGCAGGGTTTTATTTATCCGGACATCCATTAAATGATTTCAAAATAGAGATTGAGAACTTCTGTAATATTAGCATACCAGCATTAAAACAAGATTTGAGACCTCTAAAAGGTAGAGAACTTAAATTTGCCGGGATAGTGTCGGCAGTTTCGCACCGAACTACCAAAACAGGCAATCCAATGGGTAGTTTTAATATCGAAGGTTATGATGATACTATCCAGATTGTTTTGTTTTCGGAAGATTATCTAAAGTTTAGATATTTTCTTACAGAAGGTACTTTATTATATATTAAAGCTACTGTTAAAAATAAATATAATAACGAAGATTTGTTTGAGTTAAAGATTAATGGAATTTCTCTTTTAGCCGAAGTTATTGAGAAATACACTAACCGTATTACAATGAATGTTCCCTTATTT
>JBAXVH010000355.1:0-1848 GCA_037129215.1 Bacteroidota bacterium
GTATTTATATCACTGATGATACCATCCTCAATCAACAAATCTTTTCGTTGTCCATTAAAGGAAGAAAGCTGATCGGCTATGAGTGCATTCTTAATAAGAATCTTCATGTAAAGAAGGAATTTGGCGCAAGATAGAACGAAATTTTTTAATAGCCATTATATTTGCTATTCGTTAGGAAATTTAGCGATAAAAGCACGGGTGGTAGCGCAGCCCGGTAGCGCGTTTGTATGGGGTGCAAGAGGTCGCTGGTTCGAATCCAGTCCACCCGACACATTTATGAAGTAGAACTCTGCGTAGGGTTCTACTTTTTTTTATAATATGTATGTTTTGGAAAAGCTTTAGAAAGCAATTATTAGTGGTTAAAGTTTTTTATAATTGTATGAACGATTGTTACACTATTAATTACTTCAACTTCATTTGAGCAAAGTATGGATGTTCTGGATTTACAATTAATTCCTGACGGGTTGGATGTATTAAAACATCCATATCTTCTAACGGAATGGCTCCTAATAAAGGTTCGCTATCTCCTGGTAAACCCATCGCGTTACAAATGGTTCTTCTATTTTTAAATTTCAGTTCCACATTACTTACAACATCCAGTTCTACTATATTACTATTCGCTAATTGTGCTTTTCTTTTTTCTACTACTGGGAACTGCAATTGTTCCTGAATACTTTCATTAATACAGAGCATATAGCTTCCAGTATCTACTAATAGGTTTAAATGCATTCTTTTTATTTCTTCCTCCCCTATTATATGTCTACGAACTAATGCAAGATCATCACCATTTATTAATTCTATATCTGCGTAAACCAGTCCCATGATATTTATTTTTTCCAAAGTTACAATGCTTTCAATACCCAGCATAATTATTTACAACTATAACATCGTATTTGTACATTATTCAATGAACTACTCCAATTTTACCATTCAACTTTTATTCCTTATTGTTTTCAGTTTAATATTCTTGGCACTATCTTTTCTCATTACATGCATGGGGATGGCTACTCCTAATGCAAGCGACATGATGATGAATAACGTTTTTACGCCATTATTTACGGTATCTGCAAGTATAGTATTGTAATCCATTCCTACATTTCCACTTAGCTTTATTAAGCCCAGCATGGTACGATAAGCAAATATTCCTGGTATTAAAGGAATAACTGAAGGAATTGCAAATATCATTGGAGGTACATGTCGGAAATGGGCAATTGGTATGCTAAGAATTCCTACTACCGATGCACCTGCAAAGGCTGCCAGTACTACACCGAAGGTATAATGCAGTAAAGAGAATTTGATAAATCCTCCTATGGCGCCACCAATATACAATGCAAATAAGGTACGTGGAGGAACATTAAACAATATTCCGAAGCCAACTGCTCCCCAGCCACACCAGAATGCTTTTAAAAGTATTACAATTATCCAGTCCATTATTAATTATTTAAGGTTATAAATCAGCATGGAAGTTAATAAACCCAATGCCAGCGCCATAGAAACCATTAGTGCATTGATACCCCTAACGACTCCATTTAATATATTGCCATCAATTAAATCGGTAAAGCAATTAATTAATGGTACACCCGGAATTAGGAATAAAACCGAAGTAGCAAAAGCATGTTCAAGATCTATGGGAAGACCTGCCTTAATAAAGGCTCCTGCAAACAGCGTAGCTACCAATGCACCTCCATAAACACATATGTAAGGATTGAATTTCTTTTTAATAGCCTCCTGACGTACAAACAATCCGGAGAATGTAGCACCAAAGGTAATTGCCAGTTCTGGTAAGGTACCTCCAAAGGTGAAACAGAAGGCTGCACCGGCAAGGCTAACAAATACTAAGATTATGAT
>JBAXVH010000356.1:0-1838 GCA_037129215.1 Bacteroidota bacterium
AAAATCTGTCATTGGATTCATATCTAAAAAAGCTACTGAACCAGTAGTCTTATCCAGAGTATATGATCTCAATAAAACAGTTCCTAATGGAGCTTTCGGATTAAAATCAAATCCCTTAATCAAATTCTGTCCTCCAGTAGTTCCAATGGCAGTATAAACATTTCGGTCACCTCTCATGGAAGTAATGTCTGCAGTTCTCAACAGCATCATTAATTTAGTAACTCTACTCGTTAATTTATTATTACTGGTTGCCAGTAAATTCTTTACCGCAACTCGCAACAATTTACCCGCGCTTGCAGCGCTGCCAAATTCTGATCCATTCTCTCTGGTTCTGATAAACGCAGGATCGTTTGCTATCCTGTCTTTCGAAATACTACTCTTAGTCTTCACTAAGTGTCCATCCTGGGTTTTGTAGAATGTCAAATCGTCCAGTGTACCTTGTAATTTAATAATCCCTTTTAACCTAGCCATAATTTATGATTTATCTGATGAATTACGTTTCATCAACCTTGTACACCAAAACTAAACCTACTTTTATCCTCAAAAATCATTTGCCATCCATCGTTGGTCGTTATTGCCGATAAGTCCAAAATAGATTGTATTGCCTCCCTCAGTAAGCTGTAATTTTGCTAATAGCTAGTGCATAGCTAAGGCATAGGAAAGGCATGGCTAGTGCATGGAAACAGTATTAAATAGAAAACTTATGGTACGTTTATGTATTTATCCAAAAGACATTCAAATCGTAACAGGAAAAAGTGAGCGTTATGGAAGGAGGCTTTTAAGAAAGATAAAAGATGATATTTCTAAGGCTGATCACCAGTACATAACAGTAGAAGAGTTTTGCACATTTACAGGGCTAAAATTGGAGGAAGTAAACCGAGTTTTAAAGCACTAAATAAAGCAATCGGAAAATGTTTACCCTATGTTTACCCCGAAAAGAAAAAGGCTCGTAATCGGTTGATTATCAAGCCTTTTATAATTTAAATGTGACCCCGCAGGGACTCGAACCCTGGACCCGTTGATTAAGAGTCAACTGCTCTACCAACTGAGCTACAGAGTCAATTCTTAAAAATCAGGCTGCAAATGTATGGATATTTACAATAAGATTATTTTACTTTTTAAGTAAAACCGCCTGTAGTAATTATTACTAAGCTGTTTGTATTTATTATCAAATCTTCAAATTATCACATTATCAAATTTGTATTACCCCACCAATCCCGCTGCTTTACTTATCTCTAGCATTCTTTCAATTGGCTTTCTAGAAGCAGTAATCAATTCTTCACTCATCAGTATCTCCGGTGTCTCATATTTCAAGGCTATATAAAGTTTCTCCAAAGTATTCAACTTCATATGCGGACAATCATTACAGGCACAATTATTGGTAGGTGGTGCAGGAATAAATGTTTTGGTGGGCGAATCCAGCATCATCTGATGTAAAATACCTGTTTCGGTAGCTACAATAAACTCTGTAGCTTCATTTTCTTTCGAGTATTTCAACAACTGTGTAGTACTTCCAATGTAATTGGCTCTGGTAAGAAGTGCCTCTTCACACTCAGGATGGGCTATAAGCTTCGCATTAGGGTGTTTTAACTGTAGTTTGATAATCTTCTCTACGCTGAATATTTCATGCACCATACAAGCCCCATTCCACAAAAGCATGCTTCTACCCGTCTTCTTATTCAGATAAGCACCAAGATTCTTATCAGGCGCAAAAATAATAGGCGCATCGGCAGGCAAACTATTAATAATAGCTTCTGCATTGGAAGATGTACAGATAATATCGCTCAAAGCCTTAATATCTGCTGTACAGTTTATATACGAAATAACAGTATGATTAG
>JBAXVH010000357.1:0-1831 GCA_037129215.1 Bacteroidota bacterium
ACAGTAGGTAGTACTACTTTTACCATGGGTAGTGTAGTTGTTTTTTTTCTGATAATATGGGTAGCGAACTTCCTGCAGAAATATATTGGATACTTCTTCGACGATACCGTAAATGAAGATATTGTAGCTAAGAAAAAAATCGGTACTTCCATCTTATTAATCAGACTATTAATACTTACTGTCGGGTTCTTATTAGGAGTTGCAGCCTCAGGATTGCCTATTGATAAAATAACGATTGTAATAGGCGCTTTGGGTGTAGGTATTGGTCTAGGATTACAGAATATTGTTAATCAGTTAGTGTCTGGAATTATCCTTGCAATAGAGCGACCAATTCAGGTTGGCGATGCTATAGACATTGGCGGTAGATCGGGTAAAGTAAAAGAGATAGGGATTCGTTCCAGTCGATTATTGACTGCTGATGGAGCGGAAATAATTGTTCCAAACGGTGATCTGTTATCTCAGACAATCACCAACTGGACCATGAATAACAATCATATTAGAGTGGAGATTATTGTAAAAATTGGGAATACTCAAAACATAGATAATATTAAGGCTTCCATTATTTCAATTTTGAGTAATACGGATGTTATGAATACTCCTGAACCTCAGATATTAGTTACTGGAATTGCGAAAGAAGGCTTTGAGCTTAAGGTTTTATTCTGGGTGTTTGAAATTAGTAAGTCTGCTACTATGAAGAGTGAAATTCTGAAACATATCTATGAAAAATGTCAGTCCGATGGAGTTGATATTTTATAAAATGGGGGCAATCCAAAAGGATTATTAACTAAAGAATTCTTTGTGATAATGGAAAAACTACCGTTCAGCTATAGTATTATTCATTAATTCTTTTACATTTGCAGCGCAAAGGCGGATTTGTTTATTGTTCAGCCTTAATACGAACTAATAAACGATAATCACTTCTGATTACTTTCTCAGAGTTTTTCGTTTCCCAATAGTTAGTATTGAGTTTATAGCAAATCCTGTTGCTTTATTACGTAATAATTTTTACTTAGTTATGAGTATAAGAAAAGAACTGGAGAAAAGAATCCTGGTAATAGATGGCGCAATGGGTACCATGATTCAGAGACATAAACTTGAAGAAGCTGATTACCGCGGAGATCGTTTTAAAGACTGGCCTTCTGATGTAAAAGGCAACAATGATTTGTTGTGTATTACCCAGCCAAGAATCATAATAGATATCCATAAGAAATATCTGGAAGCAGGTGCTGATATAATTGAAACTAATACTTTCAGTAGTACTACAATTGCCATGGCAGATTACGATATGCAATCCCTCGCTTATGAGCTAAATGTAGCTGCTGCTAAATGTGCCCGTCAGGCTATTGATGAATATAAAGCGGATCATCCGGAGGCTCTGAATAAATATGTAGCCGGTTCTATAGGTCCTTTAAATAAAACATTAAGTCTTTCTCCAGATGTAAATAATCCTGGATTTAGAGCCTTAACTTTCGATGAGGCTGCTACTGCTTATAAAGAGCAGGTATCTGGATTGGTAGATGGTGGTGTAGATGTTATTTTAATAGAGACCATCTTCGATACACTGAATGCTAAAGCTGCTATTTACGCAGTAAAAAATTACTTCAGAGAAACGGGCAAAGAAGAGTTGCCTATCATGATTAGTGGTACTATAACGGATGCAAGCGGACGTACTTTAAGTGGACAGACACTGGAGGCGTTCTATGTTTCTATTGCCCATGCAAGACCTTTAAGCGTTGGACTTAATTGTGCGCTTGGTGCGCAGGATATGCGTAGCCATATAGAAGAGTTGTCCGAAATAGCTGCCTGTTATACATCGGCGTATCCTAATGCG
>JBAXVH010000358.1:0-1830 GCA_037129215.1 Bacteroidota bacterium
TTATAATTCTGCTATCCCTTACTACCATAAATATCTTGTAGCTAAGGGCAAAGGAAAATTGCTAAAACAAAATAAAAAGAATGAGTCAGATTATCCAGCATCTAAGGTGGCTTTCCAACTGGCAGATTGTTATAGAAAAACCTATGATTATCAACAAGCTGAAAGTTGGTATGATTCTGTAATTGCTTTGAATGCAACCGCAAAATACCCTATGGTTACCTATTGGAGAGCAGTTTGTTTAAGAGCTAATAACAAGCTTTCGTTAGCTAAAACTGCTTTTAAATCTTATATAGCTTCTTGTAATGATAAAGATGCTTTGTGTAGTGCAGCTAAAAAAGAACTTGCTGATATTGATTTTGCAGAACAGGAACTGGCAAAGAAAAGCAGAAGAAAAGTAGTGTTATCGAAATTGAAAGAGCCCATCAATACGGAGTCTAACAGCTATGCACCTGTTGTGTTGAATCAGCATATTTATTTTTCTTCCTCCAGAGCAGATACCAGTATACATTCTGCCAGAATAAACCCTTATCAGCATCATGTATACTGTGCTGATTTGAATGGTTTGAATTATAAAAAAGTATCTTTTTTACAAGTTAAAAACATAGAACAAGGTGCTGCTGTTTTTACTGCAGATGGCAATACTGTTTTTATTACTCAATGGATTAAGGAGAATAATCAAAAGGTTGCGGCTATATTTAAAAGTACCAAAACAAATGATAGTTGGAGTACTCCTGTAAAAATGGACAGTATAATAAATGTAAAAGGGTTTTCATCTCAACAACCTTTTATCAGTAAGGATGGTAAGTACCTATTCTTTTCTTCCAATAGACCTGGAGGTATTGGTAATTTTGATATTTGGGTAGCTGAATTAAAAACTGGTTATGAACCTATTTCGGTTAATTGTCTTGATAGATCAGTAAACACTGTTAATGATGAAAAAGCACCCTACTTCGATACTAAAAATGAAATTTTAGTATTTTCCTCCAACGGAAGAACAGGAATGGGTGGATACGATTTATACTCGAGTAAGAAAGCTAGTGAAAAATACATAGAAGCCGTTAATCTTGGAGCACCTGCAAATTCAACTAAAGATGATGTTTATTTTTACAGTAATAATAATGCAGACGATTTATTAGCAGACGCATACTTCAGTTCTGACAGAAACTCCAACTGTTGTATGGAATTGTATAATCTACAAAGATTTCCTGCACCTTTAAATCATATTACAGGAACGGTAAGAAATGTGAACACCAAAGAAATTATTCCTGGCGCTACACTGCAATGGAATAACCGTGGACAGATAAAAACCATTAATACTAATGATAAAGGGGCGTATAGTATAGCTGTTCCTGATACTGCTTTTTATAAGGTATCGATTCAGCGTGCAAAATATGAGGATACTGCTTTTGTTGTGAAACATGTATTTGAATTGATTACTGATACCTTATATAATGTGGATATTATGCTGCAATCCATACCAGAAAAAGCACCAGCACCGGAAATTATCAAAGATTATCAAGTGTATTTTGATTTCGATAAATCTGGATTGTCAAATGAGGCGAAGAAAGTACTGGATAGTGTAGCGGAAAAGCTGATAGCTAATCCGAAATGGAAAATTGCTTTAGCTGGATACACAGATGGCAAGGGTAGTGAGCTATACAATTTAAAGCTATCCCAGCGCAGAACGGATGCTTGTCTTAAATATCTTGCAGAGAAAAAGGTAGATGCAACCCGTTTATTGCCAAGCTTCTACGGTAAAAACAAACTATTAGCCATCAACGAAACCTCGGAAGGTAAAGACAATCCTGCAGCTAGACAATTGAACAGGAG
>JBAXVH010000359.1:0-1819 GCA_037129215.1 Bacteroidota bacterium
ATATCTTGTAGATGTATCGAAGGCAGATAATATTCAGGATATAAGTTCTCTTACAGAACATCCTCCTGTGCATGCAGCAGTAAAAACATTGTTGGTGAATATGGATTCTTACAATCGATATATTGATAATATAGAAGGGATAACATATGGTCCAATATTACCTAATGGACATAGGAGTATTATTGTAGTATCGGACAATAACTTTCTTCCTTTTCAGAGAACACAGTTGTTTGTGTTTGAAATCTATTAATGGGAGATAGGAGTCAGGAGGAAGGAGACAGGAGAATACATCAATACGAATGCTATTGCTATTGTATTTTTATATAATCCGATAATTAGTAAATCCGCCAATCCGTTAATTTGTATTTATTGTATTCATTAGCACATTATCAAATCAGCTAATTAGCTAATTAATTTACCCAGCCTGCTACTGTTTTTACCCATTCAGGATTGGTATTTAAACAAGGGATTAATTCGAAGCTTTCGCCTCCTGCTTCCATAAATGTTTTCTTTCCTTCCATGGCTATTTCTTCCAGTGTTTCCAGGCAATCGCTTACAAAAGCCGGACAAAGAATTATTAATCTTTTTACTCCTTCGGCAGGTAATGCGGTTAAACGATCTACTGTGTAAGGAGGAATCCATTGTTCTCTTCCAAGCCTTGACTGGAAAGAGTTTTCTACTTTATTAGCAGGTATCTGCAGCTTTTCTACTACCAGTTTAGTGGTGGTAAAGCATTGATGTTTATAGCAGGTTTTGTGTGCAACAGAATCTACATTACAACAGTCGCCAGATATTACACAATGCGTTTTGGTAGGGTCTGCTTTGGTTAAATGTCTTTGTGGTAAACCATGATAACTGAATAATACTTTATCATAAGGTTTATCGAGATATGGACGGATACTTTCCGCCATAGCATCTATATAATGAGGTTCGTTATAAAACGGCGGAATGAATTCGAGGTTGAAAGAATACTGGTGTTTTGCAAGAACCGATTTTGCTTGTTCTACTGCCGTCTCATAAGAGCTCATGGCGTAGTGAGGATACAAAGGAATTGCCAGTACATTTTTAGCGGCAGGCACCTTCTCTTTAATAGCATCAAAAGCACTCTTTACGGTAGGGTTGCCATAGCGCATAGCAATCTCTACGGGTACATCTACTAAAGCCTGAACGGCCTTCTGTAGTTGCATTGTAAGAGATATTAATGGAGATACATCTTCTTTCCAGATACGGGAATAAGCATGCGCAGAATTTTTAGTTCTGAAAGGAACAATGATACCACGTACCAACAGAAAACGAAAGATATAAGCATAGTCTATTACCCTTTCATCCATCAGAAATTCGCTCAGGTATTTCTTTACATCTTTTTGATCCGGAGAATCTGGTGATCCAAGATTCATCAGTACTACCGCATCGTATTTATTGTTCTGCATTATTTGTATTTTGTATTCATTTGCTGTTATCAAATCAGCTAATTGATTTAGAAAACTTCCTTAACAACGTTTCTAACCACTTTTGGTTTACCAAGTGTATAATAATGTAGTACTGGCACTCCAAATTTCTTTAATTCTCTACTTTGCTGAATCAGCCATTCTGTACCTACCTGTTCTACTTCTTCATCGGTTTTAGCTTTCATAACCGCATTGGATAAATCGGTAGGAATATCTACGTGGAATATTCTTGGAAGTACGGTTAATTGTTTTTTTGTAGTAATAGGTTTCAATCCTGGAATGATAGGAACATTGATACCCGCTTCTTTGCAAGAGGTTACAAAATCGAAGAACTTCTGATTATCAAAGAACATTTGTGTCATGATAAATTC
>JBAXVH010000036.1:0-9192 GCA_037129215.1 Bacteroidota bacterium
CAATATTCCTTTAGTTGAATCAATGGAAATACCCAATATATTCAGCCTTATTGGGTATTTCCATTGATTCAACTAAAGGAATATTGACGGTAATAGTCGTTCCTTTGTTTACAACAGAGTTAATGTTAATGTTCCCCCCTAAAGAGTAAACTCTTTCTCTCATACCCAGGAGTCCATGATGAACTTTAGTATCTACCTTACTTATTTCAAATCCTATGCCATCATCTTGAATACTCATTTCTATACTTTGTCCATTTATGTCAAGACTAATGTTAATGGTCTTTGCATCAGCATATCGTAATATATTGGTAGTACATTCCTGGTATATTCTATAAAGTCCCAACCAGATACGATGGTATTGTGGCAAAATTTCCTCTGTAAGTTCTGTGATAAAATTAAATGCAATATTGTTAGGTCTTATATAGCTGTTTGCATGCCAGTTAATAGTGCCCACCAAACCAATATCGTCCAGCATCTGAGGGTATAAATAGTTATAAAGCCTTCTGCTGGTTTTTACAGTATCATCTGTTATACTTTTAAATTGTTCAATTCTATCATTCAGTTTAGTATTCTCAGTTCCTACCTGATTTCCAATCCAGGCAGCATCCATTTTTAAAATTGCCAGGTTCTGTCCAAGTTCATCATGAATTTCTTTTGCTATTTTCTTTCTTTCTTCTTCTCTGATATTTTGAAGATAACTAGACAGCGATCTTAAATCGCTGGTAAGTCTTTTTAATTCCAGTTCTTTATTTTTTATTATCAGTAATGTCAGTAACAGTACTTAAACTACCGGCAAAAACACCCTTTTCGTGGTAAGGGGTACTTTTAATGTAAACAGTAATAAAACTACCATCTCTTAATGGTAAGGTTAAATCATAAGTATCTGAAAAACCCTGATTTCTCCTTTCCATATTATTTTTCATAATCCTAAAGTTCTCATCACTAAACAGATTAATAAGTGGTAAACCAATCAGGTATTCTCTGCTTTCCTTTAGCATCTTGGTAAGATAATCATTTACAAATGTTATTATACCGTTTGTATCCCTGATAATAATACCTTCCTGTGATGACTCTACAATAGTTCTATATTTTTCTTCCGCATCTTTTTGTTTTATTTCAGCCAGCTTTTGTTCAGTAATATCTCTTAAAAAGACTGATATTCCTTCGGGTGTAGGATATATAGTTTGTTCCGTCCACATATCAAACTCTTTGTAATAATATTCCAGACGGATAGTTGTTTGTTCCTCTAAAGCCTTATGGTATGCAGCAGATAGTGAAGTATTAACAATAAAAGGAAATTCTTCCCAGATGTTTTTTCCAACCAGACTTTTATCAATCCTTGCTGTTTCTTTAGTTACAAGATAGGCCATATTATTATGATAAGTATAGCGCCAGTTTTTATCAAGAACAATTACAGCATCTGAAATCCTTTCGTAAACACTATTCAATTCAATAGTTTTAGCGTTTACAAGTTTATTTAGTTCATTATTTAGTAAAGCAAGTTTATCTTCTTTTTCTTCCAGCTGTGTAACGTCTTTAGCTACTATAATATAGCCATCTACATTGCTGTATTCATCTTTCAAAGTAACCGTAGATTGTAAAATACTGATTCTTTTACCTGATTTAGTTTGTTGGTAGCGCTTGCTTGTTCGTTCTCCATTTTGCTTATGTAATATTTGAACTCCCTCCATAAACTCTTCCCAACTCATATAGGGTGCATCTAATAATTCGTATTTATTTTTACCGGTTACTTCTTCCCTCGTATATCCATATATGTTTTCAGCACCTTTATTCCATTTTATAATGCAATATTCTTTGTCAACTACAAATATTGCATCAGTTGTTCTTTCAATTAATTCAGTTAAATAGGAAACATCTTTTAAACTTACCTTTAATTCACTTTGTACTAAAAGCCTTTCCTGTAAGTCTTTATTTATTATTCTTAGATTATAATAAAGAACAGAAACCCCAAATACAATGAAAATAAGAATAATTACTGCTAACCCAAGAGAAGTAGGGAAGTAGTTTAAATGAACAATTCCCATTAATATTGGAAGTAGTATTATTCCTGGTAAAAGGTTTAATAAAGTATTACTGCCTGTTTTAGTTTTAGTTATTTCGCCTGCAAGTCCTTTTTCTGGGTGTACAAAAAAGATAGCAATTGGAATAATAATATTGAAGAAAGAAGAGTAAATAGATAATGGAATATCTACGGCTCCTTTTATTAAAATACTTGAGCTATATAAATACGCAAGAAATAGATAGACTCCTAATAATAAAGGTGGAATTATTAAATATTGTGATAAATATTTCTTCTTATTCTTGGTTTCATAATTTAAATTCAGGATTGCTAAACCATAAAACGTAAAACAAGTAGCTACAGGTGGAATTTTAAGTTTTTGAACTAATATACTATTCTTATTGATGATAGCAGTAAGAAATGGTATAGTGACTTCTGTA
The DNA here is from genome assembly GCA_037129215.1 of Bacteroidota bacterium. Taxonomy (GTDB): domain Bacteria; phylum Bacteroidota; class Bacteroidia; order Chitinophagales; family Chitinophagaceae; genus CANFLJ01. Next base: position 2,461 of record JBAXVH010000036.1, read on the forward strand.
AAAATTGATAGTACTATTATTCCTCCTAATAAAATTAAACCAAAACAAAATACTTTTAAGAGTATTGATGTAAATTGATTTTTATTTTCTGAAACTGCTAATAGAAACGCTGAACTAGTTACAATATAAGCTATAGTAGCTACAGAAACCATTGGATTACCACCAAAGCTTATTAGTTTTAATAAAACTGGAGAAAAAAGATGACCAATAAGTATTAAAAGGGATATTGTTAGTACTATATAAATTAGTATTTTACCAAGCTTTTTTAATTGCTTTTGAAGTAAAATATTTGGTGTCATTTGAGTGTTTTTACTTTGGATAATTAGAAATTAGTTATGAACTTTTTGGTTGACATACATAATATAATTTTCAAATCTAGTAATTTTAAAGAATCATTTGTATTAATTTATTTTTTTTATTTATATAATCTTTGAATTCTGTTGGTCTTATTAACGATATTTTGTACTGTTATATAATTTCAACAAAGCCATAAACTTTAAAATTTTACATTTGCCCGAACGCACAATAATTTGAACATGAAAAAAGCTGTATACATATTTTTAATATTATCTTCTATTATGACTTCTTCCTGTATTTTAAATAATATTAATCAGCACAATGCTGATAATAAAGAACTGGCTGTACTCTTCGATAATTATTATGAAGAAAGGATGAAATTATATCCGCTGGAAGCTACTCAGAATGGCGATAATCGCTACAACGATAAGTTGTATGCCGACTTTACAGACGATTATCGTGCTAAATTAAAAGAATTTTATACCAATTATCTGGCCTATATCAATCATTATGATAGAGAGCAGCTTAATGAGAATGATAAAATAAGTTTCGACGTATTTAAACGCGAAATGGAAATGAACCTCGAAGGACTTCAGTTTCATCAGAACTACCTTGTTTTCGATCAGTTTGAAGGTCTGCCTTTATTTATTGGGCAAATGGCCAGTGGAGATGGTATTCAACCTTTTAAAACTACAAAAGACTACGATAACTGGTTGCAGAGAATGAAAGGATTTTCTGTTTGGGCCGATAGTGCAATTGTGTACTTCAAAAAGGGAATGGAATCTAAATATGTGTTGCCAAAATCCCTTGTAGTAAAAATGATACCACAGATGAAAGATATGGCTAATGATACCATAGAAAAGCACCTGTTTTATTCACCTATAACTAAGTTTCCGAAGGATATTACTGAAGCCGATAAACAAAGACTGACTGCTGCTTACAAAGAGTCTATTAAATTAAATATTGTTCCTGCATACAAGAAATTATATGATTTTTTAAGCAACGAATATTTGCCAAAAGCAAGAACTACTTCGGGTATCAACGATATACCGGATGGTAAGGCTTATTACAACTATTTAGTTAAAAGCTGGACTACCACTAACAAAACACCTGAAGAGATTTATCAGACAGGGTTGAGCGAGGTAAAACGTATTCGTACAGAAATGGAAAAGACCCGGGATGCTGTAGGTTTTAAAGGCTCGCTGAAAGAGTTTTTTGAGTATGTAAAAACAGATAAGGAATTGATGCCTTACAAAACACCGGAAGAGATATTGAATGCGTTTAGAAATATTCAGAAAACAATTGATCCAAACTTAAAGAAGATGTTTGGAGTAACGCCTAAAACTAAGTTTGAAATTAGGCAAACTGAAGCATTCAGAGCAGCCAGTGGAAGTGCGGAATACAATCAGGGAAGCGCAGATGGTAGCCGCCCAGGTATCTTTTATATTCCAATTATCGATGCTACTAAATTCAATATAACGAGTGGTATGGAAAGCCTTTTCTTACACGAAGCAATTCCGGGGCACCATTATCAGGTATCGTTGCAACAGGAAAATGATAAGTTGCCTAAGTTTCGTCGTTTTTGCTGGTATGGAGCCTATGGAGAAGGCTGGGCTTTATATTGCGAAAGTCTGGGCAAAGAGTTAGGGCTTTATACTAATCCTTATCAGTATATGGGCGCATTGGGCGATGAAATGCTAAGAGCAGTTAGGCTTGTAGTGGATGTATCCCTTCATACCGGCACCATGACGCGTGAACAGGCTATTGCTTATATGATGGAAAATCAGGCTACCACTATCGAGGAAGCTACTGCTGCTATAGAACGTTATATGGCTATTCCTGCACAAGCTTTAAGCTATAAAATTGGAGCACTGAAACTGAGAGAATTAAGAGAAAAATACCATACTAAAATGGGCAATAAATTCTCGTTAAGTAACTTCCACGATGAACTGTTGAAAGATGGTTGTCTGCCATTGGAAACATTAGAAAAGAAGATGGATGCATGGGCGGAGAAGCAATAATGTGATAATATAATAATTAGTTGATATGATAATGAGTACATTGGGATATTGAAATCATCAGCCTCATTGTTTTATAATTAATTTTCTGCAAAAACACTCTAAAAAGGGTTTGTTTCATCAAGTTTTATTAAAAAAGGCAGGTATTCTACGTCTGGGATGACAGTTTCAAAAAATAACTGACATCCAAAATAGATTGGATGACAGTTTCAAAAAATAAATGACATCATTATTTTTATGGATGTCAGTTTCAAAAAATAAACGACATCATTATTTTTATGGATGTCAGTTTCAAAAAATAATTGACATCATTATTTTATTGGGTGTCAGTTTCAAAATAAAATTGACATCATTATTTTTATGGATGTCAGTTTCAAAAAATAACTGACATTATAACTGATTTGCGTAAATGGGTAAAAAATTAATGTTATACAATTCAATTATACCGTGCTTACAGATAATTAATAACTTGAAATATTGGTAATTGTGATGGGAATTATTTCTTCAATATTACTGTTTAAGTGATAGTTTTCATTTTTATTGATTATAACAGCTCAATTTATTCACAATTTCTATCCTATTTAATCGGATTTGTTATACTTTACTGACATAGGGACATATTTTATGGTGTAACTATATATTTGCGATTATCAGCTATTCGTATAAATATAACTGCAATAATGTTCAAATTGATGATTACAACAATACTCTCTGTTTTATTACTTTCCTGTAGTGGTCACAAGACCGATGCACCTAAGCAAACTAAAACAGATTCTCCATATACTTTTCCATCACTTTCCAATAAAGCTAAGGCTTATTATGGGGCAGAAGTGGAAGATAAATACCATAAAATATTTGGTAAGTCAAACTTCAATGGTAGTATCCTGGTAGCAAAGAACGGGGAAGTGGTTTTTGAAGATTATAAAGGAATTTATAATTACAAAACTAAAGAACCGATTACAGAGACAACTCCCTTTCATCTGGCATCAATTTCTAAAACTTTCACCGCTATGGCTATCCTGCATTTGCTGGATCAGGGTAAGTTAAGTCTGGATGACAAGGTAGATAAATACATTACAAATTTCCCGTACGATAATGTAACCATAAAACATTTGTTGACACATAGAAGTGGACTGGCAAATTATGTTCATTTTATGGATGAAGCCAAAGTAGAAGTTACTTATCACAAGAATAAACGTGGGAGAATGGTAAGATCTACACGGGTTATTAGCCGTGCGCCCCGCATTACAAAACTGTTGAATAATGATGATGTAGTAAAATTTATGGTTGCCAATAGAATTGGAATGGAAGGCAGACCCGACTGGGCGTTTCATTATTGTAATACCAACTACATTTTACTGGCGATGATATTGGAAAAAGTAACAGGACAATACTTCCCGGATTACATGCGCGATAGCCTTTTTACTCCATTGGGAATGACACACAGTTTTATATTTAATATAAAAGACACTGGTAAATATGTTCCTTCCTATCAACATAATAATGCTGCTTTTACATTAGAGAAATTTGATTGTATTTATGGCGATAAAAATGTATACAGTACAGTAAGGGATATGCTGCTTTGGGATAAAGCATTGTATGCCGGAACATTTGTAAGTAAAGAAACCCTTGCGATGGCGTTTAAACCATATAGCAATGAGAAAAGAAGCGAACATAACTATGGCCTGGGATGGCGTCTGTTGGTAAAACCCGATGAAACTATTGTCTATCATAATGGCTGGTGGCATGGTAATAATACCGTATTTACACGATTAATAAAAGATACTGCAACCATTATTGTACTGGGGAATAAGTTCAATAGATTAATTTATAAATCTAAAGAAATTACTACCGTATTTTCTAAAGCAGCAGACTCTCTGCATGATGAAGAATAATTTTTAAATTAGCTAATTAGCTGATGTGATAATGTGCTAATTAATACAACTTAAAAATTGGATTCAACAATTAAACAATTGAGCAATTGAGCAAGGAGTTTAAATGTGCTATTATCAGTTTTCATTGAGACAATTCATTAATTCTTCTTCTTTTCAGTATATACAATTACATTTGTTATCAATTTAATAAAGCAACATAGCGATGAGCCATGATGAACAAATAAGGAACGTAAGGCAAAAGCTTCAATTACTGGTGAAGAAATATCAGCAATTGCAGCAAGAGAATGCTTCGCTGAGGGAATTAAATGAGGAGCTGAAAGGAAAAGCGGATAAACAACACCTAACTATAGAAAACCTCTCTCATAAAAATACGGTTGCCAATATTCAGTTTTCCGAGCTTGATCCGGAAGAGAAAGCAGCTATTAAAAAGAAGATAGATTTCTATCTTAAAGAGATAGATAAATGTATTGCCGCTATAAACGTTAAATAAAAATGGAAGAAGAATTAATACCCGTAAATATATTGATAGGCGATAGAAGCTACCGATTGAAAATAGAAATTCAACACGAAGAAGTTTTACGCAAAACGGCTAAGCTGGTAAATGAAAAGATAACAGAATACAGAAACGAATTTGCAGGTAAAGATACCCAGGACTATATAGCAATGGTATTATTATGGATGGCTACTGAACAACAAAAATCGCAGCAATATATTATTGAAGCTCAGGAAACTACCAAACAATTAGAATCGCTGGAAGCAGTGCTGGATAAAGTAGATTTGAAAGAAGCTGATTAGTTAAATTCCATCTTCAGATAAGTTGCAGTATGACTTTTGTTTAATTTAATCATCTCTTCAGGAGTCCCTTCAAACAATACTTTTCCACCTCCATCCCCCCCTTCGGGTCCAATATCAATGATGTGATCTGCCAGCTTTATTACATCCATATTATGTTCGATAATTAATACGGAATTTCCTCGGTCTACCAGTTTATTTATCACTTCCATCAGCATTTTAATATCTCCAAAATGCAAACCGGTAGTAGGCTCGTCCAGTATGTAGAATGTTTTACCAGTATCTTTTTTTGCTAATTCTGTAGCCAGTTTTACACGCTGTGCTTCACCACCACTAAGGGTTACAGCCGATTGACCAAGGGTTATATAACCCAGACCTACATCCTGTAAAACTTTTATCTTTCTATAGAGGAAACTAATAGGTTGAAAGAATTCGCAGGCCTCATCAACCGTCATATTTAAAACATCACTGATTGATTTTCCTTTGTAGCGAATCTCCAGTGTTTCCCGGTTATATCTTTTACCATTACACTTTTCACAATGTACATATACGTCGGGCAGAAAATTCATTTCTATTACCCGCATACCGCCACCTTCGCATACTTCGCAACGTCCACTCTTTACATTAAATGAAAATCTTCCGGCATTATAACCCCTCACTTTTGCTTCGGGTAAAGAAGCAAATAAAGTTCTGATCTCGGTAAAGAATCCACAATAAGTAGCCGGATTACTTCTTGGGGTTCTGCCTATAGGTGCCTGATCTATTTCTATTACTTTATCTATATTCTCTAAGCCATTAACGGTCTTGAATTCTAACGGTTGTGTTTTACTGTCAAACGCATGTTGCGATAAAATAGGGTAGAGGGTTTCATTTATTAGAGTTGATTTTCCACTACCACTTACTCCGGAAACAACAATTAGTTTTCCCAATGGAAAGTATACAGATATATTCTTCAGATTATTTCCTTTAGCACCTTTTAATTCTATGAATTTTCCATTCCCTTTTCTACGCTCTGAAGGTATTGGAATAGATATTTTATGATTAAGATATTGTGCCGTTTCAGTGTCCGATTTCAGGAACTCAACTGGGGTGGCAGCATTCACAATATTACCACCATATTTGCCTGCTTTCGGGCCAATATCTATCAGGTAATCAGCTGCCAGCATAATGTCTTTATCATGCTCTACCACCAATACACTGTTGCCTATATTTCTAAGGTTTTGCAAAGCATAAATCAACTTATGATTATCTCTTTGATGTAGACCAATACTGGGCTCGTCCAGTATATAGGTAATTCCTTGCAACTGCGATCCTATCTGTGTTGCAAGCCTTATACGCTGTGCTTCTCCGCCACTTAGTGTTTTGGAAGGGCGGTTCATGGTAAGATAAGTAAGACCAACATCCAACAGGAAGCCTAACCGTTCTCTAATCTCTTTAAGAACATCTTTTGCAATAGCATTTTGTTTGTCAGAAAGGTTGGTTTCGATACCTTTAAACCAATCCATTAATTTATCCAGATTCAGGTTGCTTAATTCAGCAATATTTTTATCATGAACCTTAAACCATAAACTTTCCTTTCTTAGCCTTGCTCCCTTACAGGAATCGCAGGGGGAAAGCTCCATAAATTTTTCTACCCAGACTTTTAATGAATCATTACTTTGTGTAGAAGTAAACCACCGTTTAAGCATAGGTATTATTCCTTCGTAACTACCGGTAAAAGTGTCTGGAAT
>JBAXVH010000360.1:0-1818 GCA_037129215.1 Bacteroidota bacterium
GTTAAGGTAGATAGTTTTTAAGTTGGGATATCCCTTTATTACAAAAATGGAACTACGTTTTACTATTTATAAAAATAGGGAATTTGAAATTTGAGCTTTATTAAACTAAAGTAGTTAATTAATTAATGGTATGTAGGCTCTATTCCACTTCCTTTACAATAATCACATACTTCAAACCTATCACCGTGACAAAATTGACAGGTAAAATCACCATCTCTTTCTTGTGAACTTGAACATGTGTTATAAGCTTTACAATTTCCTGTCCCATAACAGGTGCCACAAGGTTTATAGCCTGGGCGTAAAATCCTTCTTTCATTTGAATAAGTTTGTGTACTTACATTATAATCTTTAATGATCCAACCTTTTGGATCATTTGGATGACAGCGAGGGCATTCTCTTCTCGTATTAGAGGAATTATCACTCAACAGAATGGGTCTTTGTCCATTCTTTAATCCTGCGCTCTTTAAAGCGTAATGAACAGTGGATTGAACATCTTCTGCTTTCATGGTTTCACAAAGCTCCCAATGAACGATAAAACGGCTATAATCATCAATGATAGTGCTCAAGTAATACCACCCCCAACCAAGTATTTTAAAGTAAGTAAAATCAGTCTGCCACATCTCATGTACAAACAAGGTTTTCTTACTGAACTCATTGCCTGCAGCTAACAAGATATGAGCAGGAGATGTAATGAGGCCTTTAGCTTTGAGAATCCTATAAACACTAGACTCTGAGATAAATATCTCTCTTTCATCACTTAGTTTACAGGACAACTCTCTTGGCGATAGTTCACTGAACTCTAATGCCACCGATATCACAAGATTCTTTTCTTTCTCTGGTATCGTATTCCATTGCCTTCTGTTATGCGAAGGAAGTGGCTCTAATCCTATTAGCCCCTTCTCAGTGTATAATTTATACCATTTGTAAAAAGTACTCTTAGCGATACCTAATTGCTTCAAACTTCGGTTTACACCAATGTCTGATTGTTCCACCAGCTTGATGATCTCTTGTTTTTCTGATGCTGTAAATCTCATATACTTTTTATAGCTATCAGTTAATCCAGCATGTCCAAGCTTTTTTTTACAATCGTGTACCGCAGCATCAAATCAGCTACCATCTCTTTTAATCGCAGGTTCTCTTTGCGCAGTTCTGAAACTTCGTCACTGGTAGCTTCCCTGGTAGTATCACCAGCTAATCTCTTTTTACCAGCTTCCATAAACTCCTTATTCCATTTGTAGAATAAGACTTGAGAGATGGCGTGCTTCCTGCAGATAGAAGCAACAGACTCTTCACCTCTTTGAGCTTCCATGACAATCATGATCTTTTGCTCTGAAGAGAATACTCGCCTGGTTTTACGACGGATGTCTTTAATAAAGTTCTCTGTGGTTTGTTTGTTCTTAGGCTCCATGTCATTTTGTTTAGTGATTAATGAATGATGGAAACACTAACTTAAAATTAATTATATTTAGTCTACTTTATGCTGACGATTTACAGGCATTATGAAAATGAATTTTCTGATCCTAAATTATATCGGAACTTTTTAATGCAATTGAAATCAACAAAAGCAATTTTGACTTCGGACGATTTTATTGCTGCAACAAATGTATATATAACTAGATATATTGTTTACCAGGGAATACTTTCAGTCATAAAAGATAAAAATAATAAATTAATTTCATTATTACAAACTGAGATAAAAAAATAATCAGAATTATATGGAAGTACATCACCCACACCACCCTACACACAAAAAGAAATGGTCTGAATATATCATTGAGTTTGTGATGTTATTCACCGCTGTTACACTAGGATTCTTTG
>JBAXVH010000361.1:0-1818 GCA_037129215.1 Bacteroidota bacterium
AAAGGATAAATAGTTTCAATACCACTTCCAATAGGATTTCTGCCAGTAGCTATCGGCATTGCTGGATTACTTACATTAAAAGAAGACAGGTAATAAGATTCTACAGTATATAAACGATCGTTTACCAAAGCAAATCTGGCCATAGAACCACTGGTACTATTGGTTGTTGAAGTAGAATAGCCGGGTGCCGAAGTTGCATCGCCATTAGATATATAATTTACTGTACCATTTGCAGTATACCAGTAATTAGTTCTGGTATTTGCATCAATAGAAATAGTAGTATCCCTCACCGTTATACCTGTAACAATATAGCCACTATCTGCATAATATCCATAGTTGTATCGCTTATCCTTGAATACATCGGGTATAAAATTTATCTTTTTAGGCATACTCTTATTACTAATATCAAATACCATTAAATCGGTATAACAATCTGCATACAAATAATTGCCTCTTACCGATACATCCTGATTACCAGGAATAACTATAAAAGACTCATTTACCGGAGCCGCAGGGTTGCTATTATTGATGATATGAATACCGCTACTTTGTTCGGTTACAAAAAGATAATTACCTATCACAGCTATCTTTCCCGGAGTAACAATATCCTGAGAAGCCTGAACAGCAATCTTGTTGCGTATATCTGTCATAGACTCTTTTATAGGTTGATACAATTTGTAGTGCATTGTTGCTGTATCTTTCATACAGGCACTAAAAGCAAGTATAATAGCTGCAATGGTTGTTAAAGCAATTCTTTGTTTCATGATGATTATTTTGATGTATTAAAGATAGAAGATAAATTCTTTTTAATGGTTAATCCAAAGTACTTACCAGTAATGCTGGTCTGTTGATATTTACTGATTGGTGTTATATCCTGTGTGTACTGTATTCCAGCTTCCCAACCTTTAAATACAGGAAACCATATTGCAGCATAAATTGATAAGCCAACAGTATTTACAGTAGAATAATTATTGATGTAAGCGGCATTCCAGTAATCTGCTGCCAGCCAGTTGCTACTGATAGTTGTTTTAAACTGATAGCCAATTTCTGGACGGAATAATTGGAATAATTTATGGCCATTATATAGCTGAAGTCCTTGTTGTAACACCAGCTGATGCAATTGATTATGAACCGTTTTGTTGGCGCTTGGATAATAAAAGGTAATAACAGAATCTTTTGTGCTACTGAAATTAAGAGTTCGTTCTACAAAACTATATTGAAGTTGAGTAATCAACGAAATTTTTTTACTCAAGGCATAGTTAAATCCTGCACCTACTGAAAAGTAATATCCTTTAGCAGAAAAATGTTTATCATTAAATGTAGCATTTCCTGTTTGATCCCATCCGGGAGAAGAAGTTGTTGCAAATGCCATTCCCTCTGTATTGGTCGATGCGGTAAAGTTTGCAGCACCACCTGCTATCAATATATAAGGATATATTTTCTTTTTCGTTTTATGTTTATCAGAAGAACTCTTAGTGGTATCTATTGCTTTTGTAGCATTATTTTTAGCTAACAAATCAATAGAATTTTTCTTTGCGGCTACGGTATCTGCTATCATGGTTATCTGTTCCTGTTTAGGATAAGCAATTGCTGTAGCATTGCTTATCACCTCTTGTTGCTCTACCGGATCTAATTGTTTCAGAATAGGTTTTTCGGCGAAAGTCAGTTTGTTTTCTGGAAGAATTGTTTCTATAATAGGCTCAACAGTAGATTGTGCCGATTTTGCTTGAATATTAATGGTTGTTTTCTTAGTAATACTATGTGTCGCTATTATTGGATTATTAAGTGGATGTACTTTAGCTACATTAGAAGTAATGC
>JBAXVH010000362.1:0-1814 GCA_037129215.1 Bacteroidota bacterium
TCCTCTTCATTAGTCGCCTCGTAAATGTATTTTAAATCTTTAGCTACTTCTCTTCGGTTTTTGTATGGCACCTTTTTAAGACTGTTACGTATTTGATGTACAATACATAATTGAGTTACTGTTTCAGGAAATATAGCTTGTACAGCTTGTGTTAACCCTTTTAAATTATCGCTACAGGCAATGATAATATCCTCTACACCTCTGGCTCTTAAATCGGTCAATGCTTTCATCCAGAATGAAGCACTTTCCTGTTCATTTATCCATAAACCTAAAACCTCTTTACGGCCCGCTGTATTAAGTCCTGCAATGATGTAAACACATTTATTAATAATCTTATTATCCTGCCTTACTTTAAATACAATACCGTCCAGCCAAACCACTAAATACGTAGAATCTAACGGACGTTGTTGCCATTCTGCTACATCTATCAATACTCTTTCTGTAATATTAGACACTGTAGAGCTACTGATCTCTACCCCATATAACTCATTGATTTGTTGGCTAATATCTGCTGTGCTCATTCCTTTAGCATAAAAGCTAATCACCACATCTTCAATATGGTCTATCATTCTTTTTCGCTTAGGTATAAGCTTTGGCTCAAAACTACTCTCCCTGTCTCTGGGCACATCTATACTGTAACTACCTTTTGTAGTCTTAATTGTCTTTGATTTACTACCATTACGTTTGTTGCTACCTGTAGAATTGGTATGCTTCTCATAACCTAAATGAGCATCTAATTCACCTGCTAACAGCTCTTCTACACCACGCTTAAACAAGGCATCCATAAAGCCTGTAAACTCTTGTCCAGTCTTAAACTGTTTGAAAAAGTCGGTTGGTAAACTCTCTAATTGTTTGTTTTGTTCTTTCATTTTAAATATGCAAGTTTAATACTTACACACTTAATTAAATAATACCATTATATCGACTGTTAGCTAAACCAATAGAAAAAGTAGTTGTTGAAAATAGATTTGGTGTAAGGCTTTCGTGTTGGGGAAGCGGTGAGAACTCAGCTGGCATTTTTTGTATTGCCTGTCTCATTTTATTTTTTGTAGAAGAAAGAATTAACAGGAAACCTGCGATAGCTTTTTTCTGCGATGCAAATGAAGGCAATAATATTGGTAATAAGTTTATGTGTTCATGTACTGTCTGCGGAGTTCGATAACTTTCCCGATAACGGAGAAAGGCTGATTCATGATTGCCTTATACCTTGGGTTTGCTGCTTCGAGGTACGCCTTAATTTTATTGTTGCGCAGAGTTTTCACTGTTGCTTCATCCTCGATAAGAGCAATAACGATGTCACCGTTGTCGGCAGAATCCTGTTTTTTGACAATGACAATGTCACCGTCATATATACCGGCATCTATCATACTGTCCCCTTTAACCTTTAGGGCAAAATGTATGTGATGACCTTTAGGGCTTTTCTCCATAGTGACGTATCCCTGAATGTTATCGCTGGCAAAGATAGGTTCACCTGCTGCTACTGAACCGTAAAGAGGAATGTAGTTCATATCAGACTTCTGAGTAACTTTGTTGCCCGAAGAAGTTTTAACAACTTTGAAACCTCTTGCTGTATCAGGACGTTTTTCGAGGTACTGCTTTTTCTGCAGAGCAAAAACGTGGTCCTGAATAGTACCGATAGTAATCTTAAACTTTTCGGCGATTTCCTTTAGAGTCGGAGGGTATGAATTTTCCTCCGTGAACTTTAGAATGAATTCTAAAATCTTCTGCTGTTTTTTAGTAAGTTTCTTTTCCATAATTCAATATGGCATATTTTAGTATGAGTGTCAATAGAAAAATACTGGACAGATTATAAG
>JBAXVH010000363.1:0-1814 GCA_037129215.1 Bacteroidota bacterium
GGCATCGACTTCGTTTTAAACTATAGCGTTAATCCTAAGTTCCTGAAAAACGATGGCTATCTGATGTATCAGTTAGATTATAGAAGATATTTTGTAAATGATGGACCTCAACAACTTATTGGTGATGCCACTATCTGTTTTATCATTAAAAGATTCCATCAGTTACTGTTCAATGTGCAGGGCATGGCATCCTTTAGTACAAACACTGCAGGCAACATTAACCCTAAAGAAGTAAAAGATTTCGATGCCTTTAAATTCACTGCTACTTATGGCAAAAAGGTACGAAGAACGGTTGTGCTCTATGGATCTGCCTATTACACTTTTGCCGGACGAAATACTTTACAGGGTATGGGCTTAGGTGCAAATGCAATTGTTAAAATACCATAACTGCTTTCACAGTCTGTTTTCATTCTTGCATAGAAAACGTTAATTAAAAATGTTAACTTTACCGTTAATAGATAGATTATTAATATTACAATCTAATTGAACATAATTGAAGTATAGAATCATTTTGATTTCTTTGGTATTAATGCAGAGCATCTTCTGTATGGCACAAAATACTAAACCTGTTTATCTCACTATCAGTGGTACCGTTTACGACGTTAGTGCAAGAACACCTATCGAATCGGTAATGGTGTATAGTACTTCCGGACATTCCACTTTCACCGACTCTCTGGGTAGATATAGTTTCACCGTAATTTCCACTGACTCTATCTGGTTTAGAATGCTGAATAAATCTACCATGAAGTTCCCTATCGATACTATTAAAAATACCAGTCAGTTCGATATCATGATTCATGTTCGATCCGTTGAACTGCCCGAGGTAAAAGTGAAAACCAAGAACTATCATTTAGATTCAATCGAGAACAGAAAGGATTACGCTAAATATTTCAACTACCGTAAACCAGCTATAAGAATTAGTGGCAACGATAATTATAATCCCGGTGGTGTAGGCGCAGGTTTCGATCTGGATGAGATTATTAATATGTTCCGCTTCAAAAGAAACAGAAGCCTCGAAGCTTTACAAAGAAGACTTATTCAACAGGAACAGGATCATTATATAGACCACAGATTCTCTAAGAACTTTGTTATTAAAATTACGAAGTTGAAACAACCTCAGCTCGATGATTTCATGAACAAGTACCGACCAGATTACGAGTTGCTAAAACTCCTGAATGATATAGAGCTTGGTTACTATATAGAAAAATGTTACGATCAGTTTAAGACACAAAACAGGAAACCGTAATTCAGGGAGATAGAATATAGAAGTTAGGAGAAAAATACAAGTAAAGAATATTCTACAAAGTATTCCTCAAAAAAGAAAGGGAGCAAACTGGTAGTTAAAAGTAACCATCCATTGCTCCCTTATTATAATTTATAACCCCATGTATTCTCCTGTCTCCTATCTCCTTGTACTTGTATTCCTCTTGCCTCCTTGCTTCATATTCTGTATTAGCGTTAAGCATTAAGCGTTCTGCTGTATTCCTTTGTGCCTTTGTGCCTTGTATTTGTATTCCTCTTGCTTCCTTGCCTTGTATTTCCCCTACTCAACAACATAAGAAACAGTCCCATCTTTTTCGTCTTTCAAATGAACACCTAATGCTGCTAATTCATTCCTTATTTTATCACTCGTTACAAAGTCCTTCTTAGACTTTGCATCTTTTCTGATATTAATCAATAGCTCCACTATTCCTTCCAGTTTACCATTGGTATTCTGCTGCATAGAAGTAAATCCAAAGATCACTTCCAGATAAAGTTTCATCTTTGTTTTAAGCAATTCAATAGTAGTATTACTTAGCGTACCATTCTCTAAT
>JBAXVH010000364.1:0-1806 GCA_037129215.1 Bacteroidota bacterium
GTCTTATTCCTCTTTCTGTATATTGTAAACTGCAACATTCATTCTTTGGGTCATGCTCAAAAAAGAGAATGAAATCATTGTCAGCGGCTTCCTTTAAAAAGGTTTTCTTTTCCAGTAAGGTAATCAATGGAAACATATCATAAGCCATTACATAAGGAATTGGAAGATGACCAACTGAAGGTAATAAATCGGCCACGTATACAATCGTTTTTCCTTTGTATTGTATAGCAGGCATCATCATAGCATTGGTATGGCCATTTACTATATAGAAAGATAATTCCGGAATAATAGTTGAGGGAACATGTTGCACTTCTCCCTTGCTGTTTACGCCATCTTTTACGCCTTCAACAAACTTTAATCTACCACTTTCCTGTATCGGTAATATATTCTCTTTCAGGAAAGATGCTTTCTCTCTGTCGTTAGGAAAAACAGCCCAGTTCCAGTGTTGTTCATTGCTCCAGTAAGTAGCATTTTTAAATGCAGGAACAAGCTGTCCATCTATACGGTCTACACTTCCACCACAGTGGTCAAAATGAAGGTGGGTATGTATTACATCCGTAATGTCGTCTTTGCTGAATCCAATTGCATTCAGGGATTTCTCCAACGTGTCTTCTCCATGAAGATAGTAATGCCCCATGAATTTAGCATCCTGTTTATCGCCAATACCGGTATCTATTAAAATCAGTTTATCGTCTTTCTGAATCAATAATAAACGCATCGCCCATGGACAAAGATTATTTTCATCCGAAGGGTTCAGTTTATTCCACATACTCTTTGGCACAACACCATACATGGCGCCACCATCCAGCTTAAACATTTCTGTATTAATAGTATATAGTTTCATAGCTAAGCTATTTGTTTATCCTGTTGCTTTTGAGTAAAGAAAAGGAAGATTAATCCTATAAAAAAGAACGCTACAAGAGCAATAATAGAGTTGCGCATATTTCCGGTAAGTTGTTGTATAAAACCAAAGCTGAACATGCCGATTACTATGGCAATCTTTTCGGTTACATCATAGAAACTAAAGAACGAAACAGTGTCTTTTGTTGCAGGCATTATCTTGGCATAGGTTGATCTGCTTAATGATTGTATTCCACCCATTACAAGTCCTACAATAGATGCTATGGCATAAAATTGTATTTCAGTTGTTGTGTAATAAGCGGCAATACATACTCCAATCCATATAATAACTACAAACATCAACACTTTAAAGTTGCCAAAGAGGTCTGATAGTTTAGCCATTAAATATGCGCCCGCTATAGCTACTATTTGAATGAGTAGAATGCAGATAATTAACTTACTGGTATCTAGTTTTAATACCTGACTACCAAACAGAGTGGCTGCAAGCATTACCGTTTGTACACCCATGCTATAGAAGAAGAAGGCAGTAAGGTATTTCTTTAATAATGGAAGCTGTTTTACCTGCTCCCATACTTTCTTTAACTCATGAAAGCCGTTTACTAATAAGCTATGTTGAAGATCGTTTCCAATAGGCGTTCCTTTTGGTAAACGAGCAAAAGTAATCTGTGCAAATCCAATCCACCACAAGCCTACCAGCATAAAAGAAATTTGTGCTGCCAATCCGCCCGACATTCCAAAGGGTTTTGCCATTACAAAAACAAAGCAGATAAGTTGTAATAATACACTTCCTATGTAGCCATAAGCAAATCCTTTTGCGCTCACACTATCCTGATCTTTTTCTGCTGCTATTTCTGGAAGGTATGCGTTGTAGAATACCAGACTGCCACAGTAGCCTATTGCTGCCAGTATACAGCAAATTATTCCTAAGCTTAGGTGAGAAACATC
>JBAXVH010000365.1:0-1803 GCA_037129215.1 Bacteroidota bacterium
ACATATATTCCTGCAGACTTTGAACCAGTTCTGATGTAATAGGGATGATTCTTTCCTTATTCCCTTTTCCAAGTACTTTTATTTGATTGTAATGAAAATCAATCTGTTGTATCGGCAAATTAATTAATTCGCTTAAACGTATTCCTGTATGGTAAAAGGTAAGTAAAACAAGTCTTTCAGTCTTACCTTCCCAGCTGTCTTCAAAATCAAGTGTATTCAATAAAGTATTCATATCCCGTTCTTCAACAAAAGAGGGGAGTCGTTTACTAATTTTGGGAGCAATGATAGTGGCAACTGGAGAAACCTTAATATGACCAAGCTTCAGATGAAACTTAAAGAAAGACTTTAAAGAAGATATTTTTCTTTTAATGCTTCGGGAAGAAATTTCATCGCCTTTTATTTCAGCAAGCCAGGATTTTATCATGGGTGTATTTATCTCCAGTATATTAATACCATCATACTGAGATTGCAGATAAGCAAAGAATTGTTCCAGATCGGTTTGATATGCCAGAATTGTATGGGCAGAGTATCGCTTCTCGAAACGTAAGTAATCAATAAACTGTTGAAGTGGTATCTGATAATGTTCTGACATAAAAAAGTAGCCCAAAGCTAATGCCTCAGGCTACTTAAATATTATTCGGGAATAAATAGAAAACTATTTCTCTATTTTTCCACTTGCAATTTGCTGCAGATAAGCCGCTTTTAAAACTTCAGTTCTACGTCTTACAGAAGGTTTAATGAAAGCCTGACGCTCTCTTAATTTCAAAAGAGTCTTACTCTTTTCAAACTTCTTCTTGTACTTCTTTAACGCTTTGTCGATGTTTTCACAATCCTTTGAGTCAATAATTAACATAATATATATACCTCCTTTAAAATTTCGGTCGGCAAATATATGGTTATCTACTTTACATAAACAAATTCAAAGGCAAAATATTTAAGAAAATTATGATTATCCAAATTTATACCTGATAAGACCATTGAAAATAGCTATAATTTGTAGGTAAAACTATTGGAAAACGACCAATAGAAGTTAGTTATAGGAACTACAGGATTAGAATCGTACATACAATATATCTTAAAACCAAAGCCAAGATGACTGCTAATAGCAGCATCAAGGTTGATTGTGCCAGATATTCTTGGCTGGAAATAATTATCAAAAGAACCCTGATAAAACATGGCTGTAGATAAGTTTGTAGTACTGCTTAAACTGCCTTCCCATTTTATGTAACTACTACTCTTTACTTTTTCTACGTAAATAGCAGGGCCAGTTATATGTATTTTACTGGTATCTATACCATCATAATTCCATTTTTCTGATTCAAATAGTAAACCTGTACCAATTACAAGATCCGATTTAGTTTTGTGTAATATATTGTATCTGATATTACCTCCACCCACACACCTGTATTTCATGCCAATCTTATCATCCCATTGATATTGAGCATATGCTTCTGTATGCACTTTGTTTTTATATTTATAACGCCATCTTAAATGCAGATAACCCGTATTTAAGAAGTCCTGAGAACTGGTAAAAGTAAAACGCTCACTACCGGAGAAAATAAATAAATTCTTCCATTTACTTACAGAGAAATCAGCTGAATTAGACGCATCAAATAGGGTAGTGTTTTGTTTATCTATTTCTATCCCTTCCGAAATGTTTCCTTCCCATTTTGCTTTATGGCTGTAGGATAAAGTATCTGTTTTATCGATACTGATAATCTGACTATTTACATTCGAATGAAGTAAGTAGATAATAGTTGTTAGTAGTAGTTTTCTAACATTCATAACAGATAAATATTTTTA
>JBAXVH010000366.1:0-1795 GCA_037129215.1 Bacteroidota bacterium
CCTTAGCAGTCTCCAGCAATCTTATTCCATTTATCTTAAATTCATACTCACCTGGTTTCCAGTTCTGTTCCTTAAAGTTGCCGGTAATAAGAATGTTTTTCCCTGGTTCCAGATAATCTTTAAACTTCATGTATTCATCACTCCATAAAGGGATTTCTGTTTTACCCGTAAAATCTTCTACACTTAATATACCAAAACTCTTACCGGTTTTAGTAGTTCTATGTTGAGCGCCCGAAACCAGACCAGCAAGTCGGAAAACCTTATTCATATTAGAAGCCATCAATGTTTTCGACAACTTAATTTCATTAAAGTCCTCGAGCGTATCGATATTAAAATACTTCAATTCAAATTTGTAGTGATCCAGCGGATGACCACTCATATACATACCTGTTACATCCTTTTCATGCTCCAGTTTCTCTGTAAGCGACCATTGTTCACAGGCAGGTATTTTAGGTGGCGTAGTATTTACTGCGGTCGATAAATCACCAAACAAAGTATTCATAGAATTGCTTTGCTGACTACTTGCCTGACCAAAATTGATAATCTTTTCCAGTCCCGAAGTCTTTTCTCCATCGGGTGTATGGAAATACTGTGCCCTGTGCAATTGGGTAAAACAATCGAAGCCTCCAGCATATACCAGACACTCAATCGATTTCTTATTACAGCTTCTCTGATTAACCCTTTTTATAAAATCGAAAATATCTTTATAATCACCACCCAGTTTACGTTCTTCTATAATGTTTTCTATAGCGTTCTCCCCTACCCCTTTCAATCCACCTAGTCCAAAACGAATCTCTCCTTTCTTATTAGGAGAAAAGCCTTTAATACTCTCATTAATATCAGGTCCCAGCACCTTAATACCCATTCTTTTACATTCTTCCATAAAGAATGTAATCTTATCTATACTGCCGGCATGGTTCATTACGGCACTCATGTATTCACTCGGATAATGTGCCTTTAAATAAGCGGTCTGATAAGCCACAAATGCATAACAGGTACTATGCGATTTATTGAAGGCGTACTGAGCAAATGATTCCCAGTCCGTCCATACTTTCTCTAATATATCTGCAGGATGATTCTTTGCTGAAGCGCCCTCTATAAACTGCCCCTTCATTTTATCCAGCGTCTTCCGGTCCTTTTTACCCATGGCCTTACGCAATACATCGGCATCTCCTTTGGTAAACCCAGCCAGACTTTGCGATAACAGCATCACCTGCTCCTGATACACAGTAATACCATAAGTATCCTCCAGGTATTCTTTCATATCTGGTATATCATATACAATCTCTTCCAGACCATGCTTACGTTTAATAAACTTAGGAATATACTGTATAGGCCCCGGACGATACAAGGCATTCATAGCGATCAGATCATCAAACTTATCCGGTTTTAAATCCCTTAAATGCTTCTGCATTCCCGGACTTTCAAACTGAAAAGTACCATTGGTTTCCCCTTTCTGATACAGCTCAAAAGTCTTGGCATCATCTAAAGGAATCGTATCTAAATCTATATCAATATCATAATTCTGTTTAATCAGTTCCAGCGCCGTTTTCTGAATCGATAAAGTCTTTAAACCAAGGAAGTCCATCTTAATTACGCCAGCCTCTTCTATCATGCTTCCCTCTATCTGCGTTACCCACAAAGGAGAATCTTTTGCAATAGCTACCGGCAATAAATTGGTCAGATCCAATGGGGCAATAATGATGGCCGATGCATGTATACCAGTATTCCTCACACTACCTTCCAGTCTTTCGGCTTCCTTTAATACACGGGTTCTCAGGTCGCTTGTATCGCC
>JBAXVH010000367.1:0-1791 GCA_037129215.1 Bacteroidota bacterium
GGGCTATCAACGGCACACTATCGATACTACAGATTAAAGTATCCTTGAAAGGGAGCGAAATAAAAGGCTTATCATTAACCGTAATAGTTTTGGAAGTATCTACAGTACAACCCTGATTGCTGGTAACGGTAAGCTTTACGGTATAAGTGCCTGCGGTGGTAAATAAGTAAGTAGGTTTAAAGGCAGTAGAAGTATCGGTAGTAACGCCCGCTACACCAAAATTCCATAGATAAGAAAAGGAAGAACCAGCTTTGCCGGGAGTAGTAAGATTGGTAAAACTAAAAGGCGACTGATAGCAACTTCCCTGAGCGGAAAAGTTGGCTTTTAGTCCGGGATATACTTTCACTTTCGTTTGTGCAGAATCGGTACAACCCAATGTATTCGATACTTTCAGCTTTACGGTATAGGTGCCAGAATCGGCATAAGTATATGTAGCTACCGGAGCAGTGGAAGTATCTTTGGTGGAGGCAGTTACCCCAACCTCCCACAGATAACCGGTGATATTGCTGGCAGCAGATAAGTTTTGAAACGACTCGGTATAATTGCTGCAATTAAGCATATTTGCAGGCAGAGAAGCGGCACTCAGACTGCAATTGTTTACATATAACTGCAGCTCCTTTTTTACGGTATTAATCTTAACCCCATTGCGCCATTCGGTAACATAAACAGCGAGTACATATTCGCCGGTAGTGGCAGGAGCAGTTCCGGAAATCATGCCAGTAGCAGCATCGATAGTTACATTTGGACCAAGAGGCTGCGTGCCACTATAACCGCTACTATAACTGAGCGAAGAATAAGGTGGATTGGCAGGCGGATTGTAGGTAGTACCCGGATTGGCATTGCTTACATCCAACCCATTATTGAAAGCATAACTAAGCGAATCTCCATCGGCATCAGTAGCACTAAACTGATATAGAAAACTGGAGTTGTGGCAGATGATGGTCGTATCCTTAAATACAAAAGATGGGCTACTGTTTATGTGATAATCTACCCCATTGATAGTACCGGGAATTCCATTGGTAAAAGTAATTCCTGTATTACCAGAATTGTTTACATTGATAATACCACTGCTACGGCGGGAATCCTGAATAGCCAGTATATAGCCATGAGCATTATCGGGAAGGGTAATAGTAGAAGTATAATTGTATACCTTGAAACATACCTGTGGAGGATTGCTGAGGCAGGGACTATAGGCAGTTTTAGAAACCGTGTTTTCGCCAGTATTGGAAATGGTTTTAGTAGACACGTAAGCGTTGGTAACTGCATCGAACACGCCCACATAAATCTGTTGTAAAGAAGAAGCGGGATAGGGCACCGAAGCATCGCAGGTAACTAAAATGTAGGTCGTAATATTGTAGGTAGTGGTTTTAGCAGCGGTATCATGGCTTAGATATTTATATTCTATCCAGCCACCTTTAATGTGCAAGGCATTTGCCGAAAAGACAGTAGAAATAATCAGTAAAAAAGCGCAGAGTATCCTTTTCAATATCATTGGTTGTTTGTAATATACTTTAGACTACAAAATGAAGTAAATCCTTTCTTAGATATGGTATGATGGTTAAATTGCTGTATGATAAATTGTTAAAAGGAGTTAGGAGATAGAATATAGGAGTCAGGAGAATACAAATTTGAAAATTTGAAAATGAAATACAAATCAAATTGAGAATACTTAATGTATTATTCTGTCTCCTTCCTCCTGTCTCCTATCTCCTAAATTAAAATATTCTTTCCAGTTCTTCGAGATGGTAGATGGTATATTTAGGTTTTACATCTTTAACCGCTGCGTTGATG
>JBAXVH010000368.1:0-1787 GCA_037129215.1 Bacteroidota bacterium
ATGATAATGTTGATTACCATACCGGTGCAGTTCCCCCATAGTTATCTAATATAGTACCGGATACTGGTTACCCTTATCCTGGCAGTTTTCGAGTTTAGTTTATTTAAGGAAGAAAGATTTATACGAATGGGTTGCTTTCTTCTTCAAATCATTCATTCCGTTCAAAAAATTAATTTTATGTATTACGTAGAAAGAACAATTTTAGTAACTATCCAGCCGCATTAGCCACAGCTAATTTAATGGTATCAAAGGGGTTTGAACCATTTTTGATTGCAGTATCTACAACGGATTTAATAATACAATAAGCATCCTGAAGACTTTTAAAGCATCCTGAAACTTTTTGTTTTACTTTAATCATTCTTATACTTCTCTCTGAAGCATTGTTCTCAAAAGGAACGTCCTTGTGATACAAGAATTTAAACACATAGTTTCTATACATTAAAAGCGACTTCTGTAATGTTTTTGTATGTGTGTATTTTCGGGTATCAATTTCTTCATTTAGTAATACGTCAAGTTCCTTTTCTATTGATTTACAAATTTCATTGTCAATAGAACTTTCTATAAATTCAGTTTTATGCTGAATACTTTTTTGTAGTAATGCTTTTAATCTTGTAGCTACTGTACAGTTTACATCTACTTCTATTAAGTAATTGATATCTCTTAGTAAATGTGCCAGACATAGTTGATGCCAGGCAGCTTCCGTAGCTAATTGAGCCTTCCATCTGTCGCTAACCAATACTGCATTTAAAAACCCTTTAGGAAAAAGCGTTTCAATCGTTTTTGACCCTCTGCTCGAAGAACAGGCTAAGAATGTGAGAAACCTGTTTTGCCATACCCAAATCCAACTTTTTGCACCATTTACAGCAATACCTGTTTCGTCTGAACCCACACAATTTGCTATTTCTATTTGTTGTTGTATTTGTTTATACGAAGGTTCCATACGACCAGCAACTTTGCGTATCATATTCTCTAACGTTCCCTTTGAAATGCTTAATCCAAACAGGTCTTTAAACCATTGTTGCAATCTCTTGAATGGTATATACTGATATTGCCAGTTATACACTGCCATTGCTTGAATATTCTCTCCGTATTGTACATAATTGGTGACTCCTTTTGGGAAATGAGCTAACTGCTTAGCTTTACAGCAAGGGCACTCTTTAGAAAATTGACGATATTCTTTGCAACTGATTGGAATTGAAGGAATGTCAAATACCTGACGACGTTCTGTAAAAATACCTACTTCTGAAGCTAAAGATTTACCACATCTATTACAATAATCTGGTATTAAATCTTCTATTTCTGTGGGTGTTTCACTGTATAATAAAGTAGTTCCTTCGTGTCCAAGCTGACCTCCTGCTGGTTTGCCGGAAGGTTCTCGCAAACTCTTATTCTTTCTTGCAATATCTTGTGATGGAGGTAGTGAACTATTATTACTGTTCTTCTTCACTTTTAACTTTGATAGCTCAATCTTTAGTTGAGTATTTTCTTCTTTTAATTCAGCATTCTCAACTCTCAATAACAATACTTCTTTACGCAATGCTGTTAATTCCTGAAGTATTTGTGCTAACATAAAAAATAGTATCTCTTATGATAACGTATAAAATCAAAAAGTATTCTTTTATAAGGGCTGGATAGTTACGAAATAAGTATTGAAACCAATGATACTATTAATTTTTCTACATCCTCAAGTAAATATATTTTATGCAGAAATAGGATACATATTTTCAATAATAAAGAAAAAATGGTTAGTGAGCTATATCGAATATTAATGAATAATGGAACTCTTA
>JBAXVH010000369.1:0-1785 GCA_037129215.1 Bacteroidota bacterium
TCTTATAGAAGATTTAATGCATTGGGTTTCTGGAAAGTAAATAAAAAGTATCAGGATTTTTTCTGGAATATAATCTTTAGAAAAGATATAAACTTAAATAATACTATTGAACTGATTCATCCAAGATAGTTACCTACAAAAACAATGTATAGTTCGATTTAAAAAATGTATTTAGTTAAACGAAATAAACGTTAAACCTTAAAAGTTTTAAGGGGCTAAAAAGCTTAGTGAGTTTCAAGACTGATTACCTTACTTCTAAATTTCTTGAATCGGGGATCTAGATTCTTTGCTGCGTTTCCATCATTGTACCATTCAGTAGAACCATCGTCACAAATCAGTTGGATTTTACCGGTAGGTTTCCCATTATCCATTAATTCAACAGCAGCTTCAACAGCAAGATTACTTATTCCAGGTATATTTAAAATAATAGGAGGATCTTTTTCTAACCCAGTCCATTTATATAAAGCTGCATTTCTTACTGCATCAGCATTTCCTGCAATTATTAAATAAGAATGATCATATAGTCGGATGATATCCCGGATGCCCCTTCCGTTCAGGTTAATTTCAATGGGTTTACCTATTGTTGGTTTATCTTTTGGCTTACCCTCATTAAACCATTTTTCGAAGTTTAATATAGGTGCAATCAATGCATTATTCCTACTACTAACTGGTACCTGAGGTGCTCTAAAACCAATGTATAAAGTAGTACTATCCGGACCAAACACGAGTCCTTCTATATTGAATCCTCCAAGCTGTTTTGGCTTCTGACCAGATGCAGCTGATGCTTCCAGATTATACCCATACTTATTACCCCAGGAAATTAATTGTTTCCTTAATTCATGATAAGCTTCCGAGCATTTTATGGCAATCTCTTTATCTGTTTCTGAAAAGGTAGTAGCGAACAATGTATTTCTATTATTCTCAATATCAAATCTCTTTCCGCCATTACTCATAGATCCTAACCAGTATACGATGGAAGGATATAGAATACTTCGGGCGCAGCATTCTATATCAGCTTCTTTTTTATTATCAGGTAAACCATCACTTAAAGAAATGTATTGTTCATAATTATACTTTCTTAATGGTAACCCTGATTGTCTGGTATGGAAAAAACAAAGCTGATTAGTTTCATCATCGCCTATCAACATGGTAGTATCGTTGATTAGTATTGCGGCCGATGCATCGGATATCCCGGTATGAAACAAATAGTCAGGACTGGTCATTTCCGAAGCAGCATAATCCAGTTCAACTGAGGCTGATTTATGGTGATATTCAACTGTAATGGTAATGGTACATTTACCAACAGCTGCAGGCTTTATCTTCAGTAAAAACCTACCGGATTCTTTTGTTACTATCAAGCCTGACTGGTTAACAATAGTACTGCTGTTACTGGCAATATCTACTATATAATCAGCTTCTTTAATAATAGTATTATCCTCGAGTACATCTATATAAATACCATATTCATAAGCAGGGTCAGTTACATCTCCAATAACACCCGATAAAACATAAGGACTCGCAGGAGAAACAGTAACGCCTCCATCAATAAAATCAGAAGTAGTTGCCACATTCATCGAAATTGTTGGAGCTGCATTAGCATCATCCAATATAGTAATGTTTTGCGTTGTCATGGTTCCAAGTTGAATACCTGAAGAAGGACTACTTAACGTTAAAATTGCAGTTTTAGAACCACCAAAAAGTAGAGCATTATTCACAGTAAAAGTAACACTACCTGAAGCAGAGCTTGCAGGTATAGTAATAACATTATTTGATAATGTATAATCT
>JBAXVH010000037.1:0-9100 GCA_037129215.1 Bacteroidota bacterium
CAGCCAGAGGAAAAAAATATAAAAATAAAGAAGGGGAAAATGACCAATAAAAGTATTTTTATTCATCATCTTAACAAAGGGAAAGCTGAATAACATCAGAGACAATATGGCAACGAAAATAAGCTTTGATGTTTTCTTCTTACTAATCATATATGGCATGAATAAGGATAGTCTCTCTATAAATTAATATTATATAAAGAGACTATCCTGTGATCAATTATTCTTACAATGGTTTTACATCGTAATCATCTATTTCTGCACTTGATTCAGGAATGTGATCGTAGTTTCCTTCCAGAGCATATAAACCGAAAAGTATAAAACCAATAACAATAGGATAGAAAATGGTAAGAAATACTCCCCATTGTATTTGTGTATCTATTACAGGTTTTTTAGCAATTTCACTTTCCGCTGTAGCCATCAAATAGTGTATAGCCAAAGGACCTAAAACGATCCAGATAATTCCAGCATATCTTTTTAACTTATTCATATAGTTGAATTTATTTTGTTTGTTATAAATATTAAACGCCCTCTACTTCAGGATCGATTCTGTTACGAATATATAATGAACCTATCACACAACATAATGTAGCAATAACAATTGGATACATTAAACCCACTGTTTTATCGTTGGTATAAATTGTAGTGAATAAAGTGGCAATAAATGGCGTTAAACCACCAAATACTCCATTACCTATATGATATGGTAAAGACATAGAGGTATACCTGATTTTAGTAGGGAACAATTCTACTAAGAATGCAGCTATAGGACCATATACCATTGTTACATAGAAAATTAGAATAAATACTATTCCTACAATTTTCCAGTAATCACTATCTCCTAAAGTTTTAGCTACTGATACAACTGGTTTGATAGTTTTTTTACCTATTGCAGAGTACACTGTATCGGTCTTTGTTTCCACCATCTTCATACCATCTTCGTAGTATGTTTTAGTAACAACTTTTCTTAATGAATCGGTAGAATTTTTAATAAGAGTAACAGTAGGTTTTACTTCTCTTTTATCTACTATTTCTACTTTAGTTTTAGCATCGGTAGTATTCAATATTTGAGTAAACAGATATTTATATGATACTACAGCTACCAGCATACCAAGAATCATAATCCATTTTCTACCAACTTTATCACTCAAAGACCCCCAAACAACAAAGAATGGTGTTGCAAAAAGGATACCCCAGATAATCATTGTTCTGGATTGATCGAAATCTACTTTACATACATTCTCAATAAAAGACTGAGCATAAAACTGTCCAGTGTACCATACAACCCCTTGTCCCATGGTAGCACCAAATAATGCTAATAATACCATCTTAAGATTTGCTTTGTGCGCAAAGCTTTCTTTTAATGGATTAGTAGAGGTTTTACCTTCTGCTTTCAATTTAGAAAACAAAGGAGACTCCTGCATTTTCAATCTGATATAGATAGATACTACTACCAGCACAGCAGATAATAAGAAAGGAATTCTCCATCCCCAATCATTAAATTTAGCAATAGATTTAGCAGCATCTGCATCAAGACTATGACGGGTAAGCAGGATAATTCCAAGGGATATAAACAAACCTAAAGTAGCGGTAGTTTGAATCCAGGATGTAAAGTAACCTCTTCTATGATTAGGGGAGTGTTCGGCCACATAAGTAGCAGCACCACCATATTCACCCCCAAGTGCAAGACCTTGTAATAGTCTTAGAATCAAAACTAAAATTGGAGCCAGAAAGCCTATACTTTCATAACTAGGCACACAACCAATTAAGAAGGTAGAACCTCCCATTAGTACCAGCGTAAGTAGGAAGGTATGTTTTCTTCCGATTAAATCTCCCAGTCTACCAAAAACCAACGCACCAAAAGGTCTTACAATAAAACCTGCAGCAAAGGTTGCCAAGGTAGATAGTAAGGCTGCTGTAGGATTCGTTTTAGGAAAAAACTGATTTGCGATAACGGTGGCAAGACTACCAAAAATGTAAAAGTCATACCACTCGATTAATGTACCCAGGGAAGAGGCACCAATAATTTTCCATATCCCTTTTGTTTCGTTATTGTTCATATTAGCAAGTTTGAATTGATAAATTAAGTATTAAAATGAATACGATGTATAAAACAGGCCTCTTGTGTTGGTAAATTCACTCATGCTACCACCAGCTTTACCATTAGTTTGAGTAGTAGAACCATAAGTAGCGGTAGTAACTTCTACTTCAAAACCATATTTGAATTTACCAGAAACTACCTCTACTCTTGGAGCCACTCTTACTACTTTATCTAAAGATGCTTTACCTAAAGTAATACCTCTTGTATAAGCAGCAACTGCACCATCGTCAGCACCATTATTCTGGGTATAACCAAAGAAGATAGCAGGAATTACTTTTTTGCCCGTTCCAATAAATTCCAACCATGCAGAACTTACATTCACAGGTTTATAGGTTATATTATAAGCGGCAGGAGAAGTTGTAGCATAAGCCAGATAACCACCAATCATTAAATGATCATATAAATTCTGACCAGCAACATACTCTGCTTTAATAACAACAGGTTTTGTAGTAATTTTAGTGTACACTTCAAAAGACATACTATTAACTGTTTCTGTAGTAGAAACATTTGTAGATGCTCCTACCGCCGAAGGCTGAGAAAATGCAGGTCTTACAGATTTATAATCTACTGCAGCTCCCGCTAAGAAAGTAGGTGTTTTATATTGTAACTGTGCATGTAAGTTTGGAATAACTGCATTACTTAGGAAACTCTGATTTGATGCAGTAGCACCTAATGCAACGTTAGTACTGGAACCAGGACTAACAAAAGCTTCAGTTTGAGATGATGCAGCAACTATTAAATTAAGTTCTTTACTTAATTTTTGCGTTAATCTGATTTGCGGATTACGAGAGAATGGTTGAAAAGGCATCCCTGTATTAAAATTTATTACTCCAGGAAAACAGTCGGTAACAAATAATGGATGCCAGTACTGACCAAAACCAAGTTGTGTTTTAGGCCAATCCAGTTTTACATAAGCATGTCTTAAACGAAATATATTTTCATTTCCATTAGCATTTCCAAAAAACTCAGCCTCCAGAACCCCAGACGTTTTTGCTCCAAAGGCATCAGGACCAGTTATGGCACCCGATAATCTGGATGTAATAGCCATCATAGAAAAAGAAGAAGCAGCGTTCAAATCTTTACCATTCATGTCATTAGACATATAAGTAGGATAAAGAAGTAGTTCACCCTGAGTAGCTGGTCGGGCCGAAACCACCTGACGGGAATCGAAGTAAACATCATTTCGTACAAAACCAGTGAACTTAATACCAAATGTTGGTGTAGTTTCTGCAGCTGGTGCAGTTTGTGCATTTAAGCCTGTAACTAAGGCCATTAAACCCAATGCAGAGGTTAAAAATCTTTTCATGTGCAAGCAATTTTTGTGTTTGTAAATAAATCAAATCGTTCACCGAACCTAAAGGCTAAACACATGAAAGTTTGCTTGCATAGTATAGTTATGCTAATTGTATAGTTTTTGTTGTTTATAAAATAGGCCTAAAATGTATTTTAATTAAGATTTTAATCGTTCCCATTTAATCATCATATACTTGTCTCCAAGTTCGGTAACCATCATACCAGTATTCTTCAGATTTGCAGGATTAGCAAAGAATGTAGAGAGTTCTGTCATGGTTAATACTTTGTATGTTGGTCGATAATCATACTTCTCTGGTGCCTTAATTTTATACTTCTTTACCCAGTTCATTACACTAACATGGCTTACACCCAGAATTCTTTCTATTTCCCGGTAGGTAATTCCTTCAATATGAAGCTGCAAGGCTTTGATAACGTAGTAAGAATCTATACTTTTGCCCTCTTTTTCTACCGTAAAGTTGTAACTGCAATTTTTGCAGTTATATCGCTGCCTCTCTTTAATAACGCCACTTTTAGTGATTGTATTTCCTTTACAACGAGGGCAATGTTTGATTTTCATATAGCAAAATAATTAATCAAATATATTAAATTAGCAATTATATATCATTTTAGCAAAAAACATTTTTATAAATACCATTCACAATACGAATGCTTATACCTTAGTGCCTTCAAATAAAACGATTGCTATGTTATTTCCTTATCAAATTAAAAGTTACGATCAGTACAAGAGTGACTACAAAAGAAGTATTGAACACCCTGCTGAGTTCTGGAGTGAAGTGGCAGAACATTTTACCTGGAAGAAAAAGTGGCATACCACTTTAAACTGGAATTTTACCGAACCTAAAATAGAATGGTTTAAAGGTGCAAAACTAAATATTACAGAAAACTGTCTTGACCGTCATCTGGAAAAACATGGTGATGACCCTGCAATTATCTGGGAACCAAACGATCCTGAAGAACACCATAGAATTCTTACCTATAAGAAATTATATGAAAAGGTTTGTCAGTTTGCCCATGTTCTTAAAAACAATGGAGTAAAAAAAGGCGACCGTGTGTGTATTTATATGGGTATGGTACCAGAACTGGCTATCTCTGTGCTAGCTTGTGCAAGAATAGGCGCCATACATTCCGTAATTTTCGGAGGGTTCTCTGCTCAATCTATTGCAGATAGATTATATGATGCGCAGGCTGAATTTATCGTTACCTCTGACGGTGCATATCGTGGCCAAAAGGATATCCCTTTAAAAAGTGTAATAGATGATGCACTGATTGGTAACCGTAATATTAAAAAGGTAATTGTTTGTACCCGTACCCGCACAGCCGTTTCCATGTTGAAAGGCAGAGACGTGTGGTGGGAAGATGAAATAAAGAAAGTGGAAACACTTGGATTGCATGATTTTCCAGCAGAAGAAATGGATGCGGAAGATCCGTTATTTATTCTTTATACCTCTGGTAGTACTGGTAAGCCGAAGGGTGTAGTGCATAGCTGTGCAGGTTATATGCTGTTTACCAATTACACTTTTGTAAATGTTTTCCAGTATCAACCAGGCGATATTCATTTCTGTACAGCAGATATAGGCTGGATTACTGGTCATAGTTATATTATTTATGGTCCATTAAGTGCAGGAGCCACCTCTTTAATGTTCGAAGGTGTTCCTACCTGGCCCGATGCAGGAAGATTCTGGGATATAGTAGATAAGTTTAAAGTAAATATTTTGTATACAGCCCCTACTGCTATCCGAAGCTTGATGGGCTTTGGTCTTGGTCCAGTTCATGGACACAATTTAAGTAGTTTAAGAATCCTGGGAACAGTAGGTGAACCTATCAATGAAGAAGCATGGCACTGGTATCATGAAAATATTGGAAAAGGCAACTGCCCAATTGTAGATACCTGGTGGCAGACCGAAACAGGTGGAATAATGATTTCCAACTTTGCAGGCATTACACCAGAAAAACCAAGCTGGGCTACTTTGCCAATGCCTGGTGTAGAACCTATACTGGTAGATGAAAATGGTAACGAAATAATTGCTCAGGAAGGAGAAACTATTTCAGGAAACCTTTGTATAAAAGCGCCTTGGCCATCTACTATACGTACTACTTATGGCGATCATGACCGTTGTAGAACCAATTATTTCAGTACCTATCCTAATATGTACTTTACAGGAGATGGTGCTTTGAAAGATGAAAATGGTTTTTATAGAATTACTGGTCGTGTGGATGATGTATTAAACGTAAGCGGTCACCGTATTGGTACTGCTGAAGTAGAGAATGCTATTAACATGCACTCAGGCGTTGTAGAAAGTGCAGTAATAGGCTACCCTCACGATGTAAAAGGACAGGGTATTTATGCTTTTGTAATATATCAGGGGTCTCATATTCAAGGTACTCATGGCGATTTTCCAATGATAAGAAGAGATATTCTGGAAACAGTAAGCCGCATTATTGGTCCTATAGCAAAACCAGATAAGATTCAGTTTGTAAAAGGATTACCTAAAACCCGTAGTGGTAAAATTATGCGTAGAATATTACGTAAGATAGGCGAAGGCGATCTTCAAAATATTGGTGACACTTCTACTTTGCTTGATCCGGGAGTAGTAGAAGAAATAATTAATGGTAAAATGTAAGTCAGTTTTCGGTTCAGTTTCAAAATAAAAGGCCCCGCTTTCCAGTGGGGCTTTTGCTTTATAGAAGTTAATTGACTTGTAAATAAGGGAACTGAAAAATAAGTACTGAAGCTGATGTTTATTCTGTCGCCAATGCTATTGCTAAATACCCCTGTTGGCGGACGTGCATGGTTAGCTCATCACTTTTTCTCTATTTTTGGATTTAACCGTTTTAGTTTGTCGTTTACTTGATAAAGCTCTTTTCTCTTTATCTGCTTTTATAAACTCACTTATTGTAAGTTCTTCTTTCTTTGTCAATGGTCTTGAATCAACAACAAAGTCAATATCGAGAGGTTCTTTAATTAATCCCATAGTATTATAATTTAAAAATATTTATTAATTAATTTTAGTGCTGCATTTGTTGTAATTACCATTAGATGACCACTTACTTGTACTGCACCTAAACTTTCAATGTAATGATTTATTAATTTAGTTTTTGGAACAAAAGAAACATAACCATCACCACCTCTTTGAAATGAAAGTTTACAAGCAAACGCAACTAGGTTTCCTGGCACACCATAGTATGTTTTATTTGAACCAATATTAAAAGATGCGCTTTCAATGAGATGCATGTAAACATGGTCTGCCTTAACTTCTAAGCTTACAATTCCTTGAATAATACTTGGGTTATTTACAATTGTCAATTTATAGACATCTCTTTCAGGCATTTTAAACTCATGTCCCCAATTAAATCTCCACCCATTTTTATTTGTAATTTTTTTAAGTTCTACATTGTTTAACAAAGAAATTTCAGTAGGAAAACTATCTCCTGAATAAACATTTTCAATTGAGTTTGTCAATTTGTCTATGATAAAATCTAGTCCTATATTTTGTTTCTTTTTCACTTAGCAAATATAAGGAATAGAAGACCTTTTGCAAAAGACCTTTTTGATGAGGAACACGCTGCAATGCATGACCTCTAACGGACAGGTATCGCGATGGCAGGGCAAGAATGTTACGTCCACTTATAACCAAAGCTCAATACTGTTCCAAAAGCCAAATATAAGAACTGCTGTTCAAAGATGTACCGTCAGCCCTAAACTGAAGCCAAAAGAAAGAACTGAAGTTGATGTTTATTCCTTCGCCCCTGCTATTGTCAAATACTCCTGTTAGGTGCCGCCCATTTTAAGGACACCCTGATTTTTTCCCTGATAGTTTTACAATTTCTAAAAATGGATTAACTAAATCTGTTCCATCAATCCACCATCTATATACCATATGAAATTTATCTGTTTTATTGTATGGTCTATTAATGTCTCCTTTAATATATCCTGTAACAGTTACTCCATTTCCGTCAGTACCTCCTAGTTGTTGACTAACTTGATTTAGAGTCCAAAAGTCTGAGTGATTAATCATTTTCTTGAACTTTTCCCAATCAATAATGGATATTAATTTATCAAACTCGTTTGTGATACTACAATTAATTTTATTATTCTCATCAAGCCACCCTCTAAAACTTATATAATGAATTTTAAATATACTATCTTTCTTAGTTATCGTAATATTTAATGAATTGTCACAGAAAGCCTGCCAATATGAGAATCTATACACCTCATCAACTTTTAATTCTTTTAAGTCAATTAAATTAAGACAACTATCATATTTAGCTGCGCCGATTTCTTTTGAGATACTTTCTGCTAATTCACAAATACGTTTTAGAGCATCTGTGTCATTTGAATTGTATGCTTTCAAGAATAAAATACTAGCTTCTGACGCATCAAAAAATGGCTTTGCATTACTAATAGCCAAATATTTATTTAACAAGGAGTCTTTAGTGATTTGTGATTGATTAATATTACTCTGATTTTTACAAGAGAAAAGTATAATCGCTAAAATAGAAGCTATCAATATTTTAATTCTCACAAATTAGTTCTTTTTAAAATTAGTAATGTTTCACAGGGTTGCACATAACGGTTTCGGGCTTGGCGAAGGTGGCGATTTTCACCACAAATGTTGATGCAGAGAACCAAACTTTGATTAACCACAAATGTGTCTGCGGAGCACTGAACCGCCACTTTTGCCAAACCCGTGTTATGCCTTCGTTGTTCTTTTCTTCACTACAAATTTAGTGATTTCTGTCGTTAGGTTTACATGATGCCACCACCAATAATGAATGTGTTTTAAAAGCATATTTCTCCGTAGTTTGTACGTTCTGTAATGCTTCATTATTCCTAAATAGGAATTCATACTGCTCAAAAAACTACATATTTCGGTTTTAGTTGGCTTGGAATTTAATACAACTTGATTGTGTTTTTGTATGGCGTTATAAAAATTTCCTTTGGTGCGGTTGGCAATGTAAATGCGATTGGGTTTTATAACCGTTCCTAAAAACTTTACGCCTTTGGTATAATGCTGCAAATATATTTTCTTTGGGTGCAAAGTAAGTTGTAAAGTTGAAAGTAAAAAATTTGAAAGTTGTGGAATTAACGATTTTAAAAATTCTTTATCAGGATGAACTATTATAAAATCATCAACATATCTGCCATAATAACGAATACCAATTTCTTTTTTCATGTAATGATCGAAAGCACTCATATAGAAATTGGCAAAAATTTGACTCGTTAAATTACCAATGGGCAAACCACAATTTGCTGGACTTTGAAACAAGCTTTTGTTTTTTGGAAGTCCATCCCAGTTTTTTGTACTGCCTTTTATGATGCAATTTTCTGTTGAACTATTAAAAATAATTTTGTGGCAGATTTCCAACACTAGCTCTTTATCGTTCTGCTTGTATTGTGCTTCAATGAATTTTTGTAAGCGACAAAAAAGTATTTCTTTGTTGATATGCATAAAGAAACCCTCGATATCTAATTTCAGCACATAGCAATCCTTTGTGTAATTTTGAGAACACTGGCGAATGAATTTGTTGGCTCTATTTATCCCATGGTGCGTTCCTTTGCCAACCCGACAAGCATAACTGTCTTGAATAAACTCTTTTTCGAATAGCGGATTTAGTTTGTTGATGATGAGATGGTGCACAACCCGATCTCTAAAGTCTGCCGCAAAAATTTCACGTTGCACAGGCTTG
>JBAXVH010000370.1:0-1784 GCA_037129215.1 Bacteroidota bacterium
GAGTAGTGAAGAATACATCGTGAGTCTTGATAATACATCGTGAGTCGTGAAGATACATCGTGAGTCGTGAAGAATATAATTCAAAATAGTGTTTCAATGTATTTGTATTAATCACGACTCACGAGACTCACGATTCACGCGTATTTATTTCCCTGCTTTCTCCTGCCATTCCAGCATTCCACCTTCCAGGTTAGCAACATTGGTAAAGCCTAATTGTTCCAGTACTAAGACAGCATTAAGGCTTCTGCGGCCACTTCTGCAATACACCACTACTTCATCGTTTCGGAAGTCTTCTATATCTTCTATCTGCATGGTCTGCACTTTTCCTAAAGGAAGTAAGGTGCCGCCAATATTGTATTCGGCATGTTCTGCAGGTTCTCTTACATCTATCAGTTTAATATCTTCACCAGCATCCAGCCTTGGCTTTAATGTTTCGTAGTTAATAGTTTTCATTGTATTCTTTTTACTTTTGTTATTTACTTTTTACTTCAAGGTTGCAGTATCTACTGCAGGTGGCTGACTACCTAACCAAAGATCCATGATTTGTCCAGGCTTAATTTTATTAGGTACTTTATTTCCTGGTGTAGATTCGATAAATGGCTCTGGATTCTGCTTTACAATAAATGCTGCAAGGGTATCCTTTATATTACCATCGGTAAATACCGGATTGGACATACCAATATTTTTACTGGTAAGTAAAGCCTTTGCTGCAGCATAGGATAAACCAATAACAGGAGGCACTACCATTTCGCTATCGCCAACACCACTGCCCAAAACAAAACTAATAGTACTTCCTAAAGGTATTTTAACCCCCGGTTTAATATCACTGCCATTGTATAACTGCGCTATTACACTATTGCGGGCAATGTCGGGACGGTAAGTAGTATCGCCCATTTTAAGTCCAATACTGGTAAGGTACATAGTAGCGCTTCTGATAGAGAAACCTACGAGGTTAGGCATATCAATAAGCGGCGCCTGTGCTCTGTTTACAGTAAGGAAAATAGTACGGCCATGTTTTACCTGCGCATCAGATTCCGGTGCCTGTTTAAGCACAGAAAGCTTTGGAGCATTGGGATCGTATAAAGAATCGGTAACCTCTACGGTAAAGCCTTTCGATTGAAGTTCCAGTCGGGCTGCATCGGCATTCTTACCTATAACAGCAGGTACTTTTTCGTAATGACCATGATCGGTAATCCAGTTGAGTAAACCAAAGAATGATAATATCAGAAACATCACCAGCGCAATAGCGGTTAGTATGTTTACCCAAAGCGGTTTTGTAGTTAGAAACTTAAACACTCAGTTCGTTTTATTTATTTGTTCAGCAAAAATAACAGTATAAACTATAGGATGCTGATACCCTTTAGATTATTGAAAACAGGCTTCTATAAGACTGGAATAAAAAGCAGTAAGCGTTATGCCAGCGGCTTTTACCTGCTGCGGAATTATGCTCGCACTGCTTTGTCCCGGTACCGTATTAATTTCCAGCATAAAAGGCTGTTGTGTAGCTTCATTGTAAATGAAATCGATACGAACTACTCCATTGCAATTAAATACCTGATAAGCCTTTTTAGCCGTATTGGCAATTTGCTCTGCCATAAGCGGACTGGCATTTGCAGGCGTAATCTCTTCGCTCATGCCAAGATACTTAGCTTCGTAATCGAAGAAATCTTTCTGGGTAATAATCTCCGTCATAGGAAGTGCAATTATTTTACCTGCTGATTTATATACTCCAATTGTAAACTCTCTGCCACTAATAAACTCTTCGATTAATACCTGGTTATCTT
>JBAXVH010000371.1:0-1780 GCA_037129215.1 Bacteroidota bacterium
AAAAATACATTTTATTAACAATATAGCACTCTTAAATTAAAAAGTAAAAATAAAGGTCAGACTGTTTGGAATGCTCTTGTGGTAGCCTTTGTTTCTTCGACCAGCTTAATGAATATTTCGTTCAGAGAAGGTAATATTTCATTGAAAGATTCTACCATAATTCCTTGCTGAATAAAGTGCATCAGAATATCATTGCTGGAGACTCCCTGATTTATTTGCAAGGTTAGTTTTTCCTTATCCTGCGCTATTATATTAAACAATTCATTTGATGGCAGTGAATCAATAGATTGATTTAATTTAATACTATACTTATGTTCTTTAAAATCCTGCTTAATGCCCGAAACAGTGCCATCAAGTATTTTCTGACCAAGATTAATCAATACAATATGATTACAAATTTCTTCTACCTGTTCCATTCTATGCGTACTGAAAATAATAGAACTCCCTTGCTTAGCCAGTTCATGTATTTCATCTTTAATAAGGTTTGCGTTCAATGGATCGAGACCACTAAATGGCTCATCAAGGATTATTAGTTTTGGTTGATGCAAAACGGTAGTAACAAACTGCAACTTCTGGCTCATACCCTTACTAAGATCTTCTACTTTCTTGTTCCACCAGCTTTCCATTTCCAGTCTTCTGAACCAGTATTTTATCCTGGTTAATGCATCGCTTTTGCTAAGCCCTTTTAATTGAGCAAGGTACATGGCATGATCGCCAATCTTCATCTTCTTATACAGTCCCCGCTCTTCGGGCATATAGCCAATCCTTTGTATATCATTTAAAGGATCAAATGGTTTGCCATCAAACAAAACACTTCCGGTATCAGGATAAATAATCCCTGTTATCATTCTAAGTAAGGTAGTTTTACCGGCACCATTGGGGCCGAGCAATCCAAAGATGCTACCTTCTTCTACATTAAAGCTGATATCATCAACCGCTTTCTGAGTTGCATAATATTTCTTAAGGTTGTGCAGTTCTAAAATGTTTTTCATTCATTTTTGTTTGATGCAATTATAAACATAAATATTTTAGGTAAATAATTTAAATGACTAACGGATTAAAAAAATTGCCAATGGTGTAGCGGGTAATACAGAATACTTTGGGACTTTTGTGACACTTTACTTTTTTGAGTTGTAAATAGTATCAAGAAACGCAGCTTAAAGCTACAGCGTATTAAGGTACAGATAAAACAAGTGATGAGTTGCACTCCGATTATTTTGTAAGAATTACCGACAGAAGGAGCATCAAAGTGAATGAACTTTTTGAATACTATTAAATGCGTTAACATATATTTTCACTTCTATGATGTAGAGGAATTGTTCTTTACGATGGAAGACTGAATATATGCGTTGATTTACTTATTAAGCAAGGTGATTAATGTATTATTGAAGGTGGAAGAACAAAGCACCCTACTGAGTATCCTAATATCCTGGTTGCGTACTCAATTATTTTCGCTGCGCACTTGATTATACAATATGGAAGAACAAAGGGGGCGGGTGGAAGACCAGAGCACCTTGCTGCGCACTTAATTATCCAATGCGGAAAACCAAAGCACCACTTTGCGCATTTGATTATCCAATGTAGAAGACCAAAGGGAGCAAGTGGAAAACCAAAGCACCTTGCTGCGCAATTAATTATGCAATGTGGAAGACCAAAGGGAGCTGCTGCTCGCCTGATTATTATTTAAGGTGGGAGTTGCACTCCGATTATTTGCAAACTGTTATTTGTGGTGCTGAGACCTTTTAGTAATTTGAGCGAGCGCAAAGGATAGTAGTGGTAT
>JBAXVH010000372.1:0-1779 GCA_037129215.1 Bacteroidota bacterium
CCCTAAGACTCTTTACTGCAGGATATTTTGTTTGAATAGCAGCTACACCTGCCTCACATTGTAAACGACGCGTATTGTACTCGGAAGAAGCAAGGGAATGTTTTACGCAAGTATCGAGCAATACAATACTTACCTCCTGCATGGAGAAAGGAAAATACTCGTAATCCAGCGATCTGCAATCCAATCGTACCACCTGATTTGCTTGTCCGAACATGCTGGCAAACTGATCCATAATACCACAGTTTACACCGGCAAATTCATGCTCGGCTTTCTGTGCCATTTTTACCAGATCAATCTTTTCTATTGATAGTAGAAATAACTCGTTTAATGCATAAGCTACAGAGCATTCTACAGCGGCAGAAGAAGAGAGTCCGGCACCAATTGGCACATCGCCATACATTACCAGATTGAACCCACCAATAGCATATCCTTTCTTATTAAACTGATCGGCAACACCGAGTATATAAGTAGGCCAGGATTTTATGGGCAATAACTCATTTATATTAGTTTCGAAAGAAGCATTGAAATCCATAGAATACAAATGAATCTCTGCATCATCTCTTTTGCTTATAGCAATGTATATAGCTTTATTAATGGCAGCGGGCAATACGAAGCCGTTATTATAATCTGTATGTTCGCCAATTAGATTTATCCTTCCAGGAGCACGAACAACCATGGTAGGCTGAGTACCATAAAGCGCTACAAATTTCTGTTTGATTAACTGAATCATGTATAAATAATTTATAGGAACAAGCAATTAATATTGATTAATTTATAATAGTATATTTCCTTTTCAGGGTGCTAAAATAATATAATATTTTAATAAATGTAATTTTTACATTTATTTTGCTTCCGAAGAATATTTAATAGTAAGTCTAAAGTAATAAGTTGTAGGTTTTAAGTTAACAGCCAATTCAGCTTATTGTATTTTTGATTAACTTATTTCGACAACGATATTTATAGAATAAAAACATCAACTTTGTTTATATGAAAAGAATCTATTGTCTGCTGCCCATTATGATATTTCTGGTAATGGTAAATGTTTGTACTGCTCAGAAAACGATAGCAAGAGAAAGAATAAATTTTAATGAAAACTGGCGATTTGCTTTGGGCAACGCATCATCTGCTGCAAAGGATTTCAACTATGGCATAGCCAATCTTTTTTCTAAAACAGGCAAAGCTGAAGATTGTGCCGTAAGCAATAAATTTAATGACAGCAGCTGGCGAAAGCTTGATCTGCCACACGACTGGGCAGTAGAACTTCCGTTTGTACAATCCAACAATTTCGAAGTGGTATCGCATGGCTTTAAGCCTGTAGGTGGGCTATATCCAGAAACCAGTATTGGGTGGTATAGAAAACACTTTTCCGTATCGGCTAAAGACTCTGGCAATTTATTTACAATTCAGTTTGATGGTGTTTACAGAGATGCTTCGGTATGGCTGAATGGCTTTTATCTGGGCAACCATAAAAGTGGTTATACGGGTGTAGAATATGACCTGACGCCATACATAAATTACGGGAAAGAAAATGTACTGGCAGTAAGAGTAGATGCATCGCAATACGAAGGTTGGTTTTATGAAGGGGCTGGAATATACCGACATGTATGGTTGAATAAAAAGCCTACAGTATATATTACTACCGATGGAGTATATGCTTATAGTACTATCACCAAAGAGGCTGCTACAATTCATACCGAGACAACCATAAAAAACAGTTTACCAAATAATATCAGCTACACTACTGTTGCGTTATTGAAAGACAGAACTGGAAAAACTGTT
>JBAXVH010000373.1:0-1768 GCA_037129215.1 Bacteroidota bacterium
CAAGGACAAACTTCAATAGTTTATACAGTACCTCAAATGGCAAGTGCATCTATTTATTTATGGACATTACCTACTGGTGCAATAGGTTCAAGTAATGGACCTTCAATTGTGTTAAGTTTTAATTCGGCTTCTGTTTCGGGTAATTTAAGTGTGATGGGAAGCAATTCCTGTGGAAATGGAAATACAAGTACAAAAGCTATTACTGTTAATAGTGTACCTGTTCAGCCTATTGTTGATTCAATTGGTCCTATAACTTATGGTGCTTCCAATGTAGCTGTAACTGCACATGCAAATGGTTTGCATGTTAAATGGTTTCATACCCCATACGGTGGTACTAGTATTTGCAATGATACTGTTTACCATACAGGTACAATGTTTGCAAATGATACTGTTTATGTAGAATCTTTTAATTTAATTAACACAAATATTTTAATTGGTACTGATACTTTAAAGAATTCAAACACATCATTTCCTACTCCTTACGGTAATTTTTATTCAGGTGGTAAAGAACAATATTTAATTTTAGCATCTGAATTGTCAGCATTAGGAGCTCAATCAGGAAATATCACCAATTGTGGTTTCAATGTAATTACACCTTCACCTGCTTCAAGTTATTCTAATTCTTATTTAAAGAATTTCACAGTAAATTTAGGTGCTACAACTTTAAATGCATTAACGTCTACATTTCAAACCGGATTAACTCAAGTTTACACTGATACTATGTATAAAGATGTTACAGGATGGAATGTTCATCAATTTACAGCACCTTTTATATGGGATGGAATTAGTAATGTTATTGTACAAACTTGCTTTGATAAATATCAAGGAATTCCTGATTATAGTTATAATGCAATAAATTATGTTTCAGCTACTCCATTTGTTTCAACTGTAAATTATCATGCTGATGCAGCTAATGTTTGTCAAAATACAACAGGTGGTTTATATAGCCAACGTCCAAATATGAAATTAGGAGTTAATGCAATTGGTTGCGAAAGTCCTCGTACGATGGTTGTATTAAAAGTTGTGCCTCCAGCACCTACTACTTATAATATGGGAGGTACTATTTTTGCCGGTCTTGTGCCTGTTGACCACGCTATAACATATCTTTATGATTCTACATTTGCTCTTGTGGATTCATGCAACGTAGATTCTCTTGGTTTTTATAATTATTATCAAAAACCAGTAGGAAATTATAAAGTTAAAGCAGAATTAAAATCAAATTCATCTTTTGTAAACACCTATACTCCTACTTACTATACAAGTAAAGTATTCTGGAATACAGCTGATACCATTGTATTATTTTCAAATCAATGGGCAAAGGATATTCATTTACATCAGGTAGGTACTTTAACTTCAGGCAATGGTAGTTTGGGAGGAACTGTTACTACAGGTCTAAAAACTATGCAAGCTTCTTTCGAAGTTTTATTATTAGACTCTGCATCCAATCCATTATTGTGTAGATTTACAGATCCAAATGGCTATTTTGTATTCGATAATATTAAGTTTGGAAAATACATTGTATATCCAGAAGTTCCAGGTAAAATAACAACGCCTGCTGTTTTTACATTAAACTCTTCTACACCTTCTTTTAAAAACATTAACTTCATAGTTTCGTCTACAGCAGTTGTTCTTAATACAAAAGATATTGAATCTAGCTTAGGAAATATAAGCGAAATCTATCCTAATCCTGCTAATGATGAAATTATTTTAGATATTATTCCTAAAATAAAAGGAACCTATACCGTAACCATTATTAATACATTAGGAC
>JBAXVH010000374.1:0-1766 GCA_037129215.1 Bacteroidota bacterium
TAATGGAGAATTGAGAATTGATAATGGATAATTCTCTTACTTCAGAATAACTTATTGTACCATCCTTATCAACTATTTCTAAGCGATAATAAAGCGTCTTTGCTGCTGATTTTTCATTGTCGTTAAAGGTGTATTCACTTGCACCCTTTGCAGGTACTTTTCCTATGGTGGTAAAGTCTTTACCTGTAGTGCTTCTTTGAATATTAAAATGGGAGGTATTTATTTCTGTTGCAGTTTGCCAGCTGAGCGTATTATATAATTTCCCCCCTTGAACTTTAAAGTAGGTTAAGGTTACTGGCAATGCTACATTTACGGAGTTGGAACTTACGGAATTACCATTTTTATAGGTAACAATACAGGTATATACGCCATTGCCTGTTGTATAAGTATAATTTAAAGTATCATTAAGTATTTGAACTCCATTATAGTACCATTGATAGTGCATTGGTATACAACCTGCATAGCAGGTAAGCATATTTACATTCAATACAATTTGTGGTGTATCGCTTAATATTATCCAGCCATTATTAAAGACAGGTTTTGCTGCAGCAATTCCTATTGCTGAATCTATTTCCAATTGTGCAGGAATAGTATCGAACCATACTGCTGTACCGCCCGATACATCTGGTTTAGGATTTAAAACCATAGTAAATAAGGGATCAGCATCGGCTATGTAATGCTTAATAGTATCGCTCCAGTTGTAGGTAAGATAACCATTGGCTGCACTGGTAACATCTATCTGATTAAAGTTCATATTGATATTGTTAGTAGCAAACTTTATTCCACCAAGATTTAGGTAAGCTGTATCAAAGTATATAGAGCCTTTAAGTTTAGAAACAGTATTTAAATTCTTTCCTCTTACTGCAACATCCAGAGCAATGGCACATGAGGTAGTATCTATTTTATCTATTGATAAAGAAGGGCTACCTACGGTACAATTAGAGGATTTAATGTAATAGGTAAGCGTATCTGCAAAACCATACCATGCATAAGGCGCCAATACTACTTTAATTACAGAACCAGCAACAGGTCTATTATTACCAGTAAGTGTAATAGAATTTACGGAGCTTACAGGATGAATTGTATCTATTACAAGTACCTTTCTAGTGGCACTATCATACACTGTATATCCCTTATATCCCGGAGGAGGTGTGAATGAAAAAACAGTATCATTAGGACAAAAATTCAGATACTTATTATTGTAGTTAGTTGACTGGGAATTATCGAAATCAATATAGCCATAACCAAAGTGAACTCCAGGAATACCTGGAGCAGAATAAGTGGTAGGTTTACTGGTATCATAATTATGAAAACCAGGACTACAACCCGAACCTGTTGCACGGATTACTACTGTTTTTCCACCCATGTTTTTAATGCTCATATTAGCAGGAATCCAGGGAGAATAGTATGCAGTATCCTGCGTTCCAGGAACAATTAATTTTGATCTCTTTAAATTAGGAACAAAA
The DNA here is from genome assembly GCA_037129215.1 of Bacteroidota bacterium. Lineage (GTDB taxonomy): Bacteria > Bacteroidota > Bacteroidia > Chitinophagales > Chitinophagaceae > CANFLJ01. The sequence goes on from JBAXVH010000374.1 coordinate 1,467, forward strand.
GGAGCATTACATCTGTTGATGGTTAATTCAAGATTAGCAAAATTTACAGAAGGGTTGGCAGAATCGTACACGTTTACATTGAAAAAAGGCATCTCCCAACATTGATGAGAAGTACCAGGATCTTCCAGTACAGTAGCGTAATAAAACACCAGATTATAACGATCCATTCCGGCTGGAATTTTTAATTTGTATTCCATCCCCTGTATAACACTTGCAGCAAAAGAATCGCTTCCTATTTTGAAGGAATGCATTCCTCCTCCGGGTAGATTACATACTGGTGGAAACAAACCAAACCTATCC
>JBAXVH010000375.1:0-1763 GCA_037129215.1 Bacteroidota bacterium
CCTGTAGTACTGTAATTAATAAATTTCAGATAGCGTCCAATTCCACCAAATGCACCATTAATAGTAACATTTGGAGCTCCCATGTTTCTAATCAATAAACCAGCATATGAACCTGCAATGACTTTTAAAGTAGGATTAGCAGGTTGAATTGTTATGGTGTATCCTCCAATTCCTTCAGAAGTATAATTGTTTAAAGCAACAGCTCCTGTCTCATTTGTGATATTTGAAGTGATGTTTACAATTATATTTCCTGTTACAACGTTATTGTTTATATAATTAAAGAAACCTGAAGCGGCACTAGTAGTAAGATTTGTAAATGTTTGTCCCGAACCTACATTGTAAATTCCATTTACAGGTATTAATATATTAAATGTAGAAGGCGATGTGACAGTTGTTAAATTAGAGTTTAATAGTTTTACACTTGAAACTGTACCAGATAGTCCGGCAGTTTTGCCAATATTAGGAACTGTGCTAGAATCTTGTGCAACTATAAAATATTGAATTGTATTTCCAGTAACAACACTATCAGTTGAAGATTTTAATAAATTAAAGTCTAAATAGAAATTAAAATTTGAATTTGTACTACCTGCTAAAGGCTCTACATATTTCCATTGTAAACTATCAGAAGCAGCAGTTGATTTTTTGAAATAAACTCTAGGCTTAAATGTAGTAGTATTTACATGATTTAACGGTGCTGTAATTGACACATTGTTTAGATATACACCTGTTAAAGATGTTGAATTTGGCAATGAAGTAAAGGAAATTACAGGAGGAATATTCGATATAGGTATACCATTATATTCATCAGCACCTAAGTCAGGATATAATCCACTTCCAGAATAGCCAGTTTCTCCAAAACGTTTGTTCCCATCAATATCTGTTGAAACTGCTATAGGAGTAGTTATTCTCTGTCCATGACTTTCAGCATTTGTTGCAATAGCAGGGTTAATATGTAAATTAAAAGGTTTTGTTGTTTTGTTAATAAAAGGAACATCTTCAGTAAATGACAATTGATCTCTTGTGGCCAGTAGAGTTTGATAACTTGCCAATGTTTGATACCCCGAAGTAGTATAAAAAATTAGATTCTTTGCACTTGGAGTCCCTGCAAAGTATAAATTATTATTTGTAGTAGCAGCTATGCTTGTTAGAGTTGCAGAATTATACCAGAAAGCAACAGCATATTTTGTTGAAGAAGCCATATTGTTTTTATTTACAAAAATGTTGTTTCTCAAGTCAAGTGGAGTAGAAGCTGCGGCGTATAAACATGCAGAAGCAAATGCAGCTACAACAGCTGTATTTGTACTATCAAGATAAACAGTATTATTATAAATACGATTAGTTCCAGTTGAAGCAACAGAGATAGCTCTTACACCTGGAGATGCTGTAGAATAAGGATCAGTAATGTTAGAAATCATATTGTTGTATACATTAAAGGTGCCAGTACTACCTAAATATATACCGTCAGCATAATTTGTATTTGAAGTGGTTGAAGTACTATTTAATTCGTGAATTTTATTGTTAAATACATTTAGTAAACCAGTACATGACAAATAGAGTCCTTCAATAGTGCTAGTTGTAGTTTGAGTTATGTTACTTATGTCATTATTGTAGAAATTTAAGGTGTCTAAAGCAGTGTAAGGTCTAAATACATAAATTGTTCCTGCAGTAGCAGTGAACTGATTAAATAAACAATTATTTACGTAATTAGCACCAGTAGATGAAGCTGTGGTAAGGTAGATACCATAAGGGATATTCCCTGAAAC
>JBAXVH010000376.1:0-1747 GCA_037129215.1 Bacteroidota bacterium
ATATAAAGAGAAGTATCTAATGTATATTTTCCCAGAAAGTTATTGTCAACAAATATATCACAGTCAACCTTTTTAAGTCTAACCCCAAAGTTGTTTGGATTGAAATAAACAAGCTCCATTGATAGTTTAGATTTATCAAACCCTATTTGTTGAACCTTAATATTTTTCACCCCTCTGTAGTCAAAGCTTTTGGGTTTACTACAGGCTGTTAGTAATATTACGATAGATAAAATACACAAAGAAAATTTGTTCATATTATTCAATATTAGGTGCTAATTATTTTTCTTTAGATTTCATCCATTCCTTACGTCCAAAACCTGGTATAATGTGAGACTGACTATGATAAGACGATCTAACTAATGGGCCGCTTTCAACATAATCGAAACCTAACTGATAACCAATTTCTCTAAGTTCTGCAAACTCATCAGGATGAACAAAACGAAGAACAGGAAGGTGTTTTGGAGTAGGCTGAAGATATTGTCCTAGCGTGAGTACATCACATCCTACATTCACCAGGTGAGCTATTGTTGCAATTACTTCTTCTTTAGATTCACCAATCCCCAGCATAAGCCCTGTTTTGGTACGCATACCGCCTTGTTTAAGTGCCTTTAGTACTTCCAGGCTTCTGTGGTATTTTGCTTGTACCCTTACTTTCTTAGTCATCCTTTCTACTGTTTCCATGTTATGGCTAACTACTTCAGGGGCAGCTTCAATTATTCTGTTTATTTGTTCAGAAATACCTCTGAAATCTGGCACTAAAGTTTCCAGTGTTGTTTCCGGATTCAGCGCTTTTACTGCTTTAATAGTATTGTACCATATAATAGATCCACCGTCGGGTAATTCATCACGATCAACGCTGGTAATTACAGCATGTTTTACACGCATCAGATTGATTGCTTCAGCAACACGTTGTGGTTCGTCCCAATCAACTGCATCAGGGCGACCTGAAGCCACAGCGCAAAATCCACAACTACGGGTGCATACATTGCCTAAAATCATAAAAGTAGCAGTACCCTCGCCCCAGCATTCGCCCATATTAGGGCAGTTGCCGCTCTCGCAGATAGTATGTAACTTATGATTATCTACTAATCCTCTTACATGACGATAACTCTCTCCAATAGGAAGTTTTACCCTTAACCAGTCTGGTTTCTTAATTCTTGAAGAGGAAGAAGTATTATTTAATACCGGAAGTTCTTGCATAATGTTATTTTCCTTAAAAAATGATCAGTTCTTAAATCAGGCTGCAAATATTATATTATTTATCGCAGTTTTCTTCCTCCAAACACCAATGATACATACGCATTAAGGAAAAAAAAGTTCTTTGGGTTGTAAGCCATTAATGCCAGCTTCTGTGTATACACTTCTGCATTTAAGCCTACTTCAACTGCAGTAATACCTGTATTAAAGTGTTCCCAGTCGAAACGAACAGCAGTTCTGGCAAAAACTCCAGGTGTAAAGCTAATTTTATCGAAACCTGTTCCAAAGGCTGCACCACCTAAAATACTACTAGGATCAAGAAATAGAGAATCTGTATAAACAGACTGGTGGTATCTAACCTGTACTTCCTTATTTTGATTAGCATCCCAGACCTCTACATAGTATGGTTTCATCATAGCCAGACTACCTCCACCACCATAGATTGCTGATATAGCAATACCATTTTTGTTTGCTTTTCCACCAATTGGAATTTGTTTACCTAACCCAAATTTAAAATAATAAAAGTTATTTGTTTTGCCGTATTTACAAG
>JBAXVH010000377.1:0-1735 GCA_037129215.1 Bacteroidota bacterium
GCTACCACCAATTTCACCAATCATGATGATACCATGGGTTTCAGGATCGTTCATTAATAATTCAACCGCTTCTTTGGTAGGGGTACCAATAATTGGATCGCCACCTATACCAATTGCAGTACTTACACCAAGTCCTGCTTTCACTGTCTGATCGGCAGCTTCGTAGGTTAATGTACCACTTTTAGAAACGATACCTATTCTTCCTTTCTTAAAGATAAAGCCTGGCATGATACCTACTTTAGCTTCGTCGGAAGTGATAACACCCGGACAGTTTGGCCCTATCAGACGTGTATTTTTACCTAATAAGAAGTTCTTTACTTTTACCATATCCTGTACAGGAATACCTTCCGTAATACAAACTACTAAAGCGATACCCGCATCGGCAGCTTCCATAATGGCATCGGCTGCAAAAGCAGGGGGAACAAAAATGATACTAACATTAGCACCAGCTTGCTTTACAGCATCGGCAACGGTATTAAATACCGGACGATCAAGATGCGTAGTACCTCCTTTGCCCGGTGTAACTCCACCTACCACGTTGGTTCCATAATCTATCATCTGTCCTGCGTGAAAAGTACCTTCAGTTCCAGTGAAACCTTGTACAATTACTTTCGAGTCTTTATTGACTAATACTGACATGGGGTTAATTTTTTGTGCCGCAAATGTATAGTGAACAATGTTATTTTCCATAAAATATTTAACTGATTTTCAACAACCTATGATATTAACCTGTTTCAAGTGTAAAAATCATATTTATTGTGTAGTTTGTACACTTTTAAAACGATTGTTTTTATGCACAAGAACAAATGTCATTTATTGCAGGGGTTGTTTTTACTATGTTTGCAGCTGAAAATAAATTTATGGCATTAATAAAAAGCATATCCGGCATAAGAGGTACAATAGGTGGTAAACCTGGCAATACCCTTAGCCCGATAGATGTAGTAAGATTTGCAGCGGCCTATGGTACCTGGCTGAACAGAAGAACAGAGAATAGAAAAGTAGTATTGGGCAGAGATGGCAGAATGAGTGGCGAAATGGTGGAGAGACTGGTTATAAGTACTTTAAATGCATTAGGTATTGATGTAATTAATGTAGGATTGAGTACCACCCCAACCGTAGAAATGGCGGTGAAGTTTGAAGAGGCAGCAGGAGGAATTATTCTTACTGCAAGTCATAACCCTAAAGACTGGAATGCGCTTAAACTGTTGAACAGTGATGGAGAATTTATTAGTGGAGAAGATGGGGCTGATCTGTTAGCAATAGCAGAGAAAGAAGACTTTGATTTTGTTACTGTAGATAAACTGGGAACTACTACCAATAACGATACTTTACTGGATAAACATATTGATGCAGTAGTGAACTATCCACTGGTGGATAAAGACCTGATTGCTGCAGCTGATTTCTCTCTGGTTGTAGATGCCATTAATAGCAGTGGTGCTATTGCTGTACCTCTTTTACTGGAAAGATTAGGCGTTACAAAAGTGACCGTGATTAACAAAGAAATTACCGGAAACTTTGCCCATAATCCTGAGCCATTGCCGGAACATTTAAGAGAGCTTTGCAATAGTGTAGTATCGGGTAAAGCAGATCTTGGTATTGCTGTAGACCCTGATGTGGACAGACTTTGCTTTGTATGTGAAGATGGTGCATTGTTTGGCGAAGAGTATACCTTAGTAGCAGTTGCTGACTATGTACTTAGAACCAGAAAAGGAAATACCGTTAGCAACATGAGTAG
>JBAXVH010000378.1:0-1733 GCA_037129215.1 Bacteroidota bacterium
TTGTTGCTTGATGGTATTTAAAAGTCCAATACTTTCTTCCAGCTTATTATGGTAGAAACTCTCCGCAACCTTTTCTAAAGCATTGGTGGTTTTACCCATTGCCGATACAATGATTACCAGATTGTCAACAGCGTATTGATCCACTATATCTGCCATACTTTTTATCCTGTCTACACTATTAACACTGGCACCTCCGAACTTAAATATCTTCATATAAATCTATTGAGAAAGTTTGCAAATATATCTTTTAATACAAATTAGATAATTTGCTATTGTGCTATCATGTTATTGAGTACTAAAATAAACAGGTAATTAAGTTTAAAGTTAATGGGTAAATCCTGATGCAGTTTTGTATAGTTTCATAATTTCTTAGCATTATCAGAATGGCGTTTTTCCCATTGAAAGTGTTCATAATAGAATTCTTGAGATTTGAATGCGCTATCTATGTGAAATTGAAAAAGGCGAATAAATTCTATTTTTACCAAGCTTATCCCCTTCAATAAAGGCAGTTTAAAGGAAAAAAGCTTCCGTTTACCGTAGTAGTTTCCAATTCTTTATTAATTAAATGAAATTTGTATAAGCTTAAAAGAGATATAATTTAAATTAATAACAGGTAAAAATTATAATTTAATTAAATATATTGTAATAACGGGTACTACTATTTCGTTCCAATAACCAGGTAATTCCATCAAAATGAAACAATTTTCCTTCTTTACAAGCTTTGTTGTCACCTTTCAGGGTACTACAAATTCCATTAGGAAGGCTCTATTTGTAGTTGGCCTTCTATTGGCGTTTGTTTCATCAAATGCCACAAAGGATATTTTTAACCCTACGGTAGCGGCTATTTCAGGTATAAATAGAATTTGTGTTGGTAGTACAGTAACGCTTACTGATGCAACACCTGGTGGAGTATGGAAAAGTTATAATAACAGTATTGCCACCATAGATCAGAATGGGGTAGTTACGGGTGTTACTATGGGCTCTGTATCTATAGGGTATACTGTAACTGCAATTGATAATACCTCCACTACTGTATTTTATTCATTAACCATTACTGCTCCTACTTCTTTTAATTGTGAAGTAGGTTATGATAGTTTACACTTTACCGGGTTACCTAACTGTGATACAACTATTTGTGAAGGAACTAAATTATGGTTGAGTGTAAATCCTAATGGAATTACTCCTATCTCTACATGGACAGGCCCAAATGGTTTTTCTGCAACTTCTATTAACTCTAATAACGATGTATTTATAACCAATAATGTTACTCCTTCTATTGCAGGAGTTTATACAGTTACTTATACTATACCAGGTTGTGTATCTACTAAGTCGATTAATATTCATACAAAATCTTCTACTCAGGTTGCTTCAGTTACAGGTAATACAAATGTTTGTGCTGGTAGTACAACACAATTGATGGATTCAACTATAGGTGGAATATGGAGTACATCAAATAATGCTATTGCTACCGTTTCATCTGCTGGAATAGTTACAGGAGTTGCTGGAGGAACAGCCACTATTACTTATTCATATACAAATGTAAACGCCTGTAGTGTAGCTAAAACAGCATTGGTTACCGTTTCAACTCCAGTTGTTTTAACTTGTGAAGGAAGCACTGGTGCTCAATACACTATTGGTGGATTATCCAACTGTACAATTAATGGCTGTCTTGGTCAAAACTTATGGTTAAGTGTAAATCCTAATAATTTAGCTAATGGAGCAGCAACCTGGAC
>JBAXVH010000379.1:0-1731 GCA_037129215.1 Bacteroidota bacterium
ATTTCTTAGTTTGCTTTCATCAAAAGGTTGCCATTTGCCTATCAATGCAGAATTGTCCCAGGCCTTAGCTTTTTCCCATGGTAGTCCTTTAGCTTTAAGCTCTTTTTGAACATCACGGGCAGTGAAATCTATTCCTACTGTTATTAAATCAATGTATTTATAAGCGTGCTTTCTGGAAATGTATTTGCCGTTTTTGGAAACACTCAATACAATTTCTGCTTCGTAATTAAGCTCATTAGAAAATGCAGGGTAATAGAATGGAGCCTTGCTACCCAGAAGTGCATTCTTGGGTTTCATGAAAATCACCGGATCAGTGGGAACATCATTCCCAAGCTCCTTAGCGTGCTCCGCATAATTACGTCCAATACAAAAAATCTTCATAAGTATAGAAATTGTATTTGCGCCAATCTTAGCAGATTTCTATTAAGACAAACTCATCTTAGTAGACACTACTGCCGTTATTGAACAAAATCTCTACACTATAAACTGAAAATCAATGAAATTATTGTGTAAAACTTAAATTATTTACATTTCCCATTGTTTTTTCTAAACCCATAAAGATGAATTGTTCTATTATTTCTGAACATTTTTCTATCTTCTGGTTTACAACAGGTATTTCTTCGTTCCACCAGTTGCCCAGTACAAATTGTACCTGCATTCCTTTAGGATAATTGTTGCCTATGCCGAAACGAAGTTTGGGATATTTATCGGTTCCAAGGGTTGCCTGTATGTCTTTCAGACCATTATGCCCGGCATCGGTACCGGCAGGTCTTAATCTTAATTTGGATAATGGAATAGCAAGATCATCTACAATAGTTAGGGTATTTTCTACAGGAATATTTTCTTTATCCATCCAGTATTTAAATGCTTTTCCACTCAGATTCATGTATGTGGTAGGCTTTATACAAATGATTTTTCTGCCTTTAATAGATACTTCTGCTTTAAAGGCAAGGCGCTCAAGGTTAAATGTTCCCCCATGCTTTTGCACAAATACTTCCAGTACATTAAAACCAATATTATGCCTTGTACGTGCATATTCATCGCCAATATTGCCCAGCCCTACTATTAAATATTTATTCATCCTATTATATATATAACGTGGCAAATATAATTGTCTGCAAATACAGTTTCCAACTCTTTACTTTTTGCACTGTATCATCAACTTTTTAGTTTCAATGGTTACTATATTATTGTTGCATTGTTTTTATCCCTATTTTTCCAACCTGATTTGAACCAAATTAATAATTAGAATGAGTTTATTTAAGAAAAAGCCTTTAAGTCATTTAATGTCAGAGTCTGAAGATACTGGTCATCAAGCGCTTAAAAAGACTTTAGGTGCAAGATCTTTAATTGCACTGGGTATTGGCGCTATCATTGGCGCTGGATTGTTTGTAAGAACAGCTGCAGCAGCTGCACAAAACGCTGGTCCTTCCGTTACATTAGGTTTTATAGTGGCAGCAGTTGGTTGCGCACTGGCAGGTTTGTGTTATGCAGAATTATCTTCTTCTATTCCTATTTCTGGTAGTGCATATACCTATACCTATGCAACTATGGGAGAATTTATGGCATGGATTATTGGTTGGGATTTAGTACTTGAATATGCCGTAGGAGCTGCTACCGTAGGGATTGCCTGGAGCGAATATTTAAACAATCTCCTGGTGAATGTACTACACTGGAAAGCCATCCCTTACGAATATTGCCATTCTCCATTCGAGATGTCTACAACAGGTA
>JBAXVH010000038.1:0-9085 GCA_037129215.1 Bacteroidota bacterium
AAAAAATTCGATTGCTTATGATGAACAAATTAACTCCAAAGAAATTTGCGTTAACATTTATCCTATTCTTGCTTACAGCATCGGTTTTTGCACAGAAGAGTGTTACTGGTAAAGTAACTGATTCTGGTAAAAGACCTGTTGCCGGAGCAACAATTGCTGTAAAAGGTACAAATGTCGCAACAACATCTTCCACTACTGGGGACTTCTCAATTGTAGTTCCAAAAGGAAGAACTTCACTTATCGTATCATATGTTGGTTTTGAAGACCAAACTGTTGATGTCGGTACCTCAAGCAGTGTGTCAGTTTCTTTAAGAGAAACTACTTCTGCATTAAATGAGATAGTTGTAACTGGTTACACTGCTCAAAAGAAAAAGGACATCGCTGGTTCAGTAGCGGTAGTTAACATTAAAGACATGAAGCAAACTCCTGCAGGTACAACTGAAGAAGCTTTGCAAGGTCGCGCTTCTGGTTTAACAGTTATCTCTTCTGGTCAGCCAGGTGCTGCCAGTGACATCCGTATCAGAGGTATTACCGGATTCGGTAACAACTCACCTTTGATCATCGTTGATGGAGTTAGAAGTAGTTTAACTGATTTGAACATGAACGACATTGAGTCTATTCAGGTTCTAAAAGATGCATCTGCTGCTATCTATGGTGTGGCTGGTTCTAACGGTGCAATCATCGTTACTACCAAAAAAGGTAAATCTGGAAAAGCTAAATTATCTTATGATGGTTTCTATGGCGTACAAACTCAAGGTAAAGGCTATTCTATGGCTAGTACTGCTGAGGAAGGTGCTGCAATATGGCAACAACAAAAGAACTCTGGTATTGCAAACCCTAGCGATAAACAATTCGGTAGCGGACCAACACCTATAATTCCTGATTTTATTACTCCTTATGGAGTATCTGGCGCAGGTCCTGATCCAGCTACTTACGATATCAACTCTAACCAAATTACTAGAGCAAATAAAGTTGGTACAAACTGGTACAAAGAAATCACCAGAAGTGCTCCAACTCAAAGTCATACTGTTTCTTTAAGTTCAGGTAATGATAAGAGTTCTTATTTCTTCTCTTTAGGTTATTTAAACCAACAGGGTGTGGCTAAGTTCCAATACTTAGAAAGATATTCTTTAAGAGCAAATACTTCTTTTACTATTAAAGAACATATCCGTGTAGGTGAAAATGCTTTCTTGTTCTACAAGAAAAACCCAACTTTCGGAAACCAAGGTGAAGGATCTCCTTTCTCTGTTTCTTTCCGTGAAAGTGCTATTATCCCTGTTTACGATATCGCTGGAAACTTTGCAGGTACTAAATCTCAGGGTTTAGGTAATGCTCAGAATCCATATGCAAATATGTATCGTACAAAAGATAACGTAGGAAACACTTGGAATATTAATGGTAATGTTTGGGGCGAAGTTGATTTGGCTAAGCACTTAACTTTCCGTACTAGCTTCGGAGGTACCATCAATAACAACTATTCTTATAACTTCAACTATGTTGCCTATGAAAATGCAGAAGGTAATACCGGATCAAATTCATTCAACGAAGGAGCTAGTTATAACACTGCTTGGACTTATACCAACACTTTAAACTATTCTAACTCTATTGGCAAACACACTTTTGTGGTTTTAGCTGGTAAAGAAGATGTTTACTATTCTGGTAGAAATGTTACAGCAGGTAGAAGTAGTTATTTCTCTGAAAATCCTAATTTCTGGACAATCGGAACAGGTAGCCCAATTGGCCCATCAAACGATGGTGGTGCTTATAAGAGTGCTATTAGTTCTTGGTTTGGTCGTGCTGAATATTCTTATGATGGAAAATACATTGTCAATGCAAACTTCCGTCGTGATGGTTCTTCATTCTTTACAGAAGATCAACGTTGGGGTAATTTCCCAGGTGTTTCTGTGGCTTGGAGATTGTCTCAAGAAAAATTCATGCAGAAAGTTTCAGTTATCAACGACTTGAAGCTACGTGCTAGTTATGGTGAAATGGGATCTACAAGTAACGTTAACGCTACAAACCCTTTCAACTTATATGGTTCTAACGCAGGTAGATCTTTCTATGATATTAGTGGTGTATCTACAAGTGCTGTTGCTGGTTTCTTTAGAAGTAATATTGGTAACCCTAATACTACTTGGGAGAAAGACGTGGTTTCAAACATTGGTTTCGACGTTACTATGTTGAACAATAAATTAGATTTGACTTTTGATGTATATAAAAAGAAAATCTCTGGAATGCTTTACGGAGCTTCTGGTACTTCTTTTGACGTCGTGTTTACAGGTGATGCAAGTTTGCCACGTGTAAATATTGGTGACATGCAGAATACTGGTATCGACATGAACCTTACTTATCATGCTAAATTGAGCAAAGATTCAAGGTTAGATATCACTGGTACTTTTACTACTTATAAAAACAGACTAGTAAGTATTCCAGGTTTACCTTATTTCGATGGTCCTCAAATTCGTAACATTATCCCAACAAGAAATGAAGTAGGTCATGCGATCAGTTCTTTCTTTGGATACAAAGTGTTAGGTATATTTAAAGATGCTCAGGAAGTTTCTGCTGCTCCTAAACAAAATGATGCTCAACCAGGTGTATTCAAATATGCTGACATTAATGGAGATGGTAAAATTGATGCTTCTGACAGAACTTATATCGGTGACCCTAACCCTAAGTTTACTTATGGTTTGAACTTGGCTTACTCATATAAAAGCTTTGATGCATCTGCTTTCTTATTCGGATCTGCAGGTAACGACATCTTCGACAATACTAAGATCTTTACAGATTTCCCAGATTTCTTTAAAGGAGGTATCAGAAAAGAAGTAGCTGTGAATTCTTGGACAACTTCAAATACAGGAAGTTCAATTCCTATGATGAGAACTTCTGGTTCATTTAGTACTGATCAGGTTTCTAATAGCTATTTCATTAGTAAAGGTTCTTACCTACGTTTAAAGCAAGTACAGATTGGTTACACCATGCCTGCTGCTTTACTTACTAAGTACGGAATCGATCGTTTAAGAGTGTATGTTCAAGCCGCCAATTTGTTCACAATTACTGGCTATAAAGGATTGGATCCTGAGTTACAAAGTAGCAATGCTTCATCTCCTGTAAATGGATTTGGTATTGATAATGGTAACTATCCACATACTGCTTCTTTTTTAATTGGTGTTAACTTGTCATTCTAAATAAAACATTTAATAGGTGTATATGAAAAAACTAAATATTCAATCCAAATTAATTCTAGGTCTTTTTATCATAACGGCATTGGCTGCTTGTGGAAAGAGTTTCCTTGATAAACCGCCAATCGGAACACTCGGGCCACAGATCGTTGCTTCAGAAGCAGGGATCCAAGGTTTGTTGATTGGAGCTTACTCACTAGTTGATGGGGAAGGTGCATCTGGCGACGGATTTGCAGCTGGTGCTTCTAACTGGATCTTCGGTGGTGTAACCAGCGATGATTCTTATAAAGGATCTGATCCTACCGACGTAGCTGATGCTGCGCCAATGGAACAATGGGGTTCAGCTTTAACGCCAACTAATGGTGCAATACCACAAAAGTGGAAAGTTGACTATGCAGCTATTCAACGTTGTAATGACGTTTTGAATACTTTAGCATTAGCTACTACACTTGATGCCGTTAAAAAAACACAGATCACTGCACAAGCTCGTTTTTTAAGAGCATATTTTCACTTTGATTTGAAGAAGATCTTTGGCAACATTCCTTATGTTGACGAAACTATTTCTCCAACAAATACCAAAGTGGATAATAAAGTTGATGCATGGCCTGGTATTAATGCCGATTTAACTTATGCTGCTGCTAACTTACCAGAAACCTGGTCTGAAGTTGGTCGCGCTAACAAATGGGCTGCCAAAGCAATGCAAGCAAAAGCGTTGATGTTCCAAAAGAGCCTCCCTGCTGCATATACCATCATTAAAGAGGTTATTGCTAGTGGTAAAACTTCTGGTGGTGCTAAATATGCATTAACTGCTAACTACTATTCTAACTTTAACCCTGCGCAGAAAAATAGCTCTGAATCAGTATTCGCTGCTCAAACTTCTGTACAAGACGGTTCATCAGTTGCTTGGGGCGGTTCTCCAAATGGTAACTACGGTGATATCTTGAACTTCCCATATACAGGTGGTCCAGGTGCTTGCTGCGGTTTCTATAACCCTTCTCAAGACTTAGCTGATGCTTTCAAAACTGATGCAAACGGTCTTCCATTAACTGATACTTATCAAACTGGAAATCACGTTAGTTCTCAATATGGCGCAAAATATGTTGGTAACCTAGATCCAAGGATTGATTGGACAATGGGTCGCCAGGGTATTCCATACCTTGATTGGGGTTTACATCCTGGTGCTGATTGGATCAGAAACCCTGTAAATGATGGTTTGTTTAGCCCGTTGAAAAACGTATATGCTGCTTCTCAAAAAGGTTCTTTCACAGATGTTGGATCGGCTTATTGGGGACCAACAGAGTTAGTTGCTAATAACGTAAACATTATCCGTTACTCAAACGTTCTTTTATGGGCTGCTGAGTGTGCTGCTGATGCTGGCGATTTAACTGCTGCTGTAGGTTATGTTAACCAAGTTCGTTCAAGAATGGTTAACCCTGCTGGTTGGGTTAAAAAAGGTGCACCAGGAGATTACGGCGCTGCATCTGCAGGCTGGGCTGCTGGCTTACCTGATGCTGATACTTATAAGATTGGTTTATATACTTCATTTGCTGATAAAGCAACTGCAGTTAAAGCGATCCAAATGGAAACTAGATTGGAGTTAGGTATGGAAGGAAATCGTTTCTTCGATCTAGTTAGATGGGGTATTGCTGCAACCACAGTTAATGGTTTCATCGCTAGAGAAACAGTTATTGTAAATGGATCTGCTCGCAGACCATTGAAACAAGGTGCTGTATTTACTGCTGGTAAGCACGAATACATGCCGATTCCTCAGAACGAAATCGACAATATGAATGCAGACGGAACAATCCGTTTGACTCAAAATCCAGGATATTAATAGTTAAATTTTATTCTTTAGTTTTGAAGGAGATAGGCTTTGCCCTATCTCCTTTTTTATTGCTTGTATATCTAACATTTTATGAAAAAACTGCTGTATCTATTTTTGGCAATCTTGTTAATTGCCTCTTTAAATTCCTGTAAAAAAGAACATCATTTGTTTGAACAAATTGATGCAAAAGAATCTGGTATTCATTTCGCTAATCGGATCATTGAAAACGATTCTATTAATCCTATCGACCTTACTAATATTTATAATGGCGGTGGCGTTGGTGTTGGCGATTTTAATAATGATGGGTTAATGGATCTGTATTTTACGGGAAACCAGGTAGCCAATCAATTATATATTAATCGTGGCAATTTTAAATTTGAAGACGTAACTAAACAAGCTGCAGTAGATGGTAATGGTAAATGGAGTAGAGGTGTTACAGTAATTGATATCAACAATGATGGCTTGCAGGATATTTATGTAAGCTGTACTATTTTAACAGACTCTACCAAAAGAGAAAACTTATTATACATCAATCAGGGACCCGATAAACAAGGTGTTCCCAAGTTTAAAGAGATGGCCAAAGAGTATGGTTTAGCTGACCGCTCTTTTACTACCATGGCTGCATTTTTTGATTACGATAATGACGGTGATCTGGATGTTTATTTAACTGTCAATGAAATTGTAAAAGGAGATAACCCTTCGATCTACAGGAAAAAAATTATTGATGGCTCATATCCAAGCACGGGCAAATTATTTAGAAATGATTTTGATGCAAAATTAAATCACCCTGTATTTACTGATGTTACCAAACAAGCTGGAGTAACGATTGAAGGATTTGGTCATGGTGTAAATATTGCAGACATCAACAAAGATGGCTGGAAAGATATTTTTGTTACCAATGATTTCAACGGGAATGATTTATTATACATCAATAACCACGATGGAACTTTTACTGATAAAGCATCCACTTATTTCAAGCACACATCTGCTAATGGAATGGGACAGGACATCATTGATATCAATAATGATGGACTTGCAGATATTGTTGAATTAGATATGGCTCCTGAAGATAGTTATCGTAAAAAAATGATGTTGAGTGCCATTAGTTATCAGAACTATCAGAATAGTGATTATTTTGGTTATCAATATCAATACGTAAGAAATAGCTTTCAATTGAATCAGGGTCCCAGAGTTAAAAGCAATGATTCCATTGGGGATCCTATTTTTAGTGATATTGGTTTTTTTGCTGGAATTTCAGAAACAGATTGGAGCTGGTGTCCTGTGGTGGCGGATTTTGATAACGATGGTTATAGAGACTTATTTGTAACCAATGGATTTCCCAAAGACATTACTGATAAAGACTTTATTACATTTAGAAGAGAAGCAAGTATGATTGCTGAAAAATCATATACACTTTCTCAGATCCCTCAAGTGAAAATACATAATTACGCTTTTAGAAATAATGGCGACCTAACATTTACAAATGCTACTACTAATTGGGGACTAACAATTCCATCTTTCTCCAATGGTGCAGTGTATGCAGATCTTGATAATGATGGAGACTTAGATCTGGTAGTGAATAATATTAATGATAGTGCTTTTGTTTATAAAAACAGCACAATGGATGCAAAAGATAATACATCGCATTATCTTAAACTTAAACTAGTAGGAGACGCTAAAAATTTAGATGGATATGGTTCCATCATTGAATTGTATTATGGTGGGAAGCAACAGGTGTATGAGAACACGCCTTATCGTGGTTATCTTTCTACCGTAGACAATCGTCCAAATTTTGGTTTGGGAATTGTAGCTAAAGTAGATTCCATTATTGTAAAATGGCCCAATAATAAAAAGCAAGTTCTTAAAAATATTACGGCTAATCAAATCCTCACTATCAATATTAAAAATGCGGATTTAGAATATAATTGGACTACTCCCAATAAAGTAACCAATAATTTATTTACAGAAGTAACAGATCAGTTAAAGCTGACTTATGTAAATAAAGCAAGAGACAATATCGATTTTAATATTCAAAAACTATTACCCCATAAGTTCACAGAATTTGGTCCTGCATTAGCTGCCGGAGATATTAATGGGGATGGGTTAGACGATATCATTGCAGGAGGTTCATTAGCAAATAGTGCACAATTGCTTTTACAACAAAAGAATGGCACATTTACACAAACTGAGCTAAATAAAAATGCAACGCGTCAAACCAAGAACTGGCAAGATGAGGGGGTGGCATTGTTTGATGTAGATGGTGATGGCGACTTGGATTTATATACAGCTAGTGGTGGCTATGAAATGAGTCCGAATACTATTGCATACCAAGACAAAATTTATATCAATGATGGCAAAGGAAATTTCAAAAATGATTCAACTGCTTTGCCTGTCAATTATACCAGTAAATCATGTGTAAGAGTCATTGACTATGATCATGATGGTGATCTGGATTTATTTATAGCAGGTAGGGTAGACCCCACTAATTTCCCGAAACCGGTTTCTAGTTTTATCTATAGAAATGACAGTAAAAATGGCGTCATCAAATTTACAGATGTTACTGCTGAAGTGGCTCCTGATTTAAAAAATATTGGGTTGGTTTGCGATGCCATGTGGACAGACTTTGATAATGATGGTTGGCAGGATCTGATTTTGGTGGGAGAATTTATGCCGATTACCTATTTTAAAAACGAGCAAGGAAAGTTCAAGAATATTACCAGCACAACTGGCACAGAAAATATGAAAGGTTGGTGGACCAGTATCGTGTCTGGTGATTTTGATAATGATGGAGATATCGATTATGTAGTAGGCAATATCGGATTAAATAGTTTTTATAAAGGAAGCGAAAAATATCCGATAACTATTTATGCTAAAGACTTTGATGGCAATGGAAGTTTTGATGCAGTGCCTACTAAATATCTACCAACATCACAATCAGATACCACACTAAGAGAGTATCCAGTTCATACAAGAGATGATATGGTGAAGCAAATGATCGGATTCCGTTCTAAGTTTCAAAACTATAAATTGTATGCACAGGCTAGTATCGATAAAATGTTTACTGAAAAAGAAATGAAAGGTGCATTGAAATTGCAAGTCAATTATTTCACCAATAGTTATTTGCGTAATGATGGCAATGGAAAATTTACATTGATTCCTTTACCATTAAGTACGCAGGTGGCTAACATGAATGGTATGCTCGCAGAAGACTTTGATGGAGATGGTAATCTGGATGTGTTAATGGTAGGAAATGATTTTGGTACTGATGTTTCTATTGGAAGATATGATGCCAGTAATGGACTATTCCTAAAAGGAGATGGCAAGGGCGGGTTTACGCCTAAATCAATTTTGGAATCTGGTTGGTTTGTTCCCGGTGATGCAAAGGCTTTAGTGAAACTAAGATCTAGTAATGGAAAATGTTTATTGGTGGCAAGTCAGAATAAAGATCGTTTGAAGGCCTTTGAATTAAAGAAAACTATTCAAATTATTCCACTACAAGCATTGGATGTATCAGCCATTATTCAATATAAAAATGGAAAGAAACAAAAAAGAGAATTGAATTATGGTTCTTCACTATTGTCCCAATCTGCCAGGTTTATCAATGTAGATCCATCGATCTCAAACATTACCATTAAAGATTCAAAAGGGGTGGAGCGTTCTTTACATTTTTAGAACTTTCTTTTGATTCTATGCAACTTTGTATTTATGAAAGTGAAATTTAGGCTTCTTTACTGCATTAGTTTTTTTTCTTTGTTATTGATTTTGTCTTGTCAGCAAAATAAAAATGGGAAGGTGTCAGCTTCAGCTATTGCGGAAGGTAAAGTACTGGCTTCACAATATTGCCAATCCTGCCATCTTTTGCCAGATCCTAATTGGGTTGATGCAAAGACATGGGAAAATGGAGTGTTGCCTGCTATGGGCCCGAGGTTTGGGATTTTCGACTATAAAGGAAAACGCTATCCATCGAGTAAATATGATTTTTCTTTACCTTCTGGATTCTATCCTTCTCTGCCTACGCTGAAAGAAAAGCAATGGCAAAAAATTATCGACTATTATGTGTCGATGGCACCTGAAAAAAATG
>JBAXVH010000380.1:0-1726 GCA_037129215.1 Bacteroidota bacterium
TTCAATAGCAGGATCCCAGAAGTGGGTTTTGAAGTCTTTTATTTGATCATCCTTTACTACTAAGCCTTCTTTCTCTAATAATTCTTGCATTTGATTGGGATCGGTAAAGTGAAACTTGCCAGTCAGCAATCCTTTGCTATTCACTACTCTATGAGCAGGTACTTTGGGCTGTTGACCATGGGATGCATTCATAGCCCATCCTACCATGCGGGCCGACTTACCGGTACCGAGATACTTTGCTATAGCGCCATAACTGGTTACTCTACCCTTAGGAATTAATCTAACTACTTCGAATACATCGAGGAAAAACGACTCAGTCTTCGTCATGAATTAACTGCTTTAATTCTTCATCTTTTTCAGTGGGTAATACCTTATTCACTTTAAAAGAAAGATAGTGAACTCTATTGGCTCCTGCAATATCCAGCTGCTCGTAATGGGTCTTTATTTTAAGCTCTTCGGAGATATTGCTTTCGGCATAAACATTATCCATATCTACCAGCACTTCTATGTTGTATAAATTGATAACCGTTTTAGTGAAATTATATAAATCGGGACTATCAGTCTTAAGGTTTACAATTCCATCCTGCTGCAGAATAGACTGGTACAACCTTAGAAACCTTGGGTGTGTAAGACGTTTTTTATGCTTTGAGTTTCTTAATTGCGGATCGGGAAAAGTAATCCATATTTCTGATACTTCGCCAGCAGAAAAGTAGTCAGCAATTTTATCAATACCTGTACGAAGGAAAGCGACGTTGGTTAGCTTTTCATCCAATGCTGTCTTGGCTCCACGCCATATTCTATTGCCTTTAATATCAACGCCAATAAAGTTTCTGTTTGGGTACATTCTGGCAAGCCCTACAGTATATTCTCCCTTGCCACAAGCCAGTTCGAGCGTGATAGGATTATTGTTGTTGAAATGATTGTTCCAGTTTCCATTCATGTTGGAAGGACGTTCCAATACATTATCGAATGTCTTTATTTCATTGAAACGAATTAGTTTTTTCTGACCCATTTTGCAAAGTAAAAAGTAAAAAATAAAAAGTAAAAATAGTCTTACTAAATACTTTTACTGTTCTATAATAATATTATTTTTTCCAGTTGAAAGTTTCTATCAGGTGCTTCATATCCTGCAGAATAAACTCGTTTACAGGTTTGGAAGAATCACTGTTTGGAGTAGCCTCCAGATACATGGCACCGTAGAGGAAGTTTTTGGTAGAATCGGTAAGGAAGAACTGGTAAGACGTAGCTACATCGCCCAGTACTTTAAAGAACATTCCATGTACTCCATTTTTATTGACCATCAGGGAGTCTTCTTTACCGGTAGCTTTCACAGTATGCTTACCAGTAAGGGTAAAAGCATCGTTGACCAGCTTTTCAAATTTGTTCTTACCAATTTCTTTGTAACTTACAAATATTTTACCATTGAACTGTGGAAAGTTAACATTGATCCACCATGGATTTTCGGTTGCTTCTCCAAAGAAAGTAGAGTCTTTAATTACCTGTGCATATACAGGATACTCGAACGAATATGGGTAGCCTTCTTTGCTAAAAGAGGTATACTTTTTCTCAGGGAAATTAATCTTATAAAATCCTTTTGGCTTAGGTATAAACGTACTATTGCAAGCAGCAAATCCCAATGCAACAACGACTACTATAAACAATACTATTTTAGAATGCATAATTTATTTAGCGGATTAACTGATTAAAGGACTATAGTATCCTAATC
>JBAXVH010000381.1:0-1717 GCA_037129215.1 Bacteroidota bacterium
CAGGAAGAAGTTCTGTTACTGGAAAATTTCTTTCCGCTAATACCTGCAACATCTTGGTTCCTACTAAACCGGTTGCACCTACAACTGCTACTTTCATTTTGTTTGTCCTCCATCTCCACAAGGGAGTGTTTTTTATTAATAGTTATAAAATATCGTCGTCCATTTTCAAATCTTCAAATTAGCTAATTTGTATTCTCCTGTCTCCTCACTCCTATCTCCTGTATTCACAAAACAAAAAAAGCCCCCTTACTCGGGAGGCTTTCTTTAGTTATATCTTCGTTTTATATACAAAGTACTAACCCTCCCTTTTGTAGAAGTGTTTCTTGGTGCGCTTTGTTGTATATAAAGTATTGTTATTCATTTCGGGAACGAAAATAGAAGGAAATCATATTTCAACAAAATAAATTTACTTTTACAACCGGTTGTTAGTTTTTATCATCAAGTATTATTTATATGAAATTATCTAAAAATATCAGCGCATTATTAATTATCTCTTTCTTTGGATTAACCTTTCCACTTGCTTCTTGCCAAAAGAATTCAGACAATACTGTGGTTACGCCTCCTGTAACAAAAACTTTCTATTCATGGAATCAGTTTGTTATGGGTGCCGATTTATCTTATGTAAACGAACTGGAAAACAATGGCGCCGTATACAAAGATTCGGGAACCATCAAAGACCCATTTCTTATTTTCAAACAACATGGTTGCAACCTTGTACGGGTTAGGCTATGGAACAATCCTCAATGGAAGAAGTCCTATACCAATGGTAAATTATATAGTGATTTGTACGATGTAGAAAAAACAATCCGAAGAGCTAAAGCTGCTGGTATGGCAGTAAATCTCGACCTTCATTATTCAGATACCTGGGCCGATCCACAACATCAGACTATTCCTGCTGCATGGGCAAATAAACCCCTTGCTGTATTAAAAGATTCAGTATACAATTATACTTTATCGATATTGCAGTATTTACAAACAAAGAACCTGATTCCCGAAATGATTCAGATAGGAAACGAAACAAATGTTGGTATGCTCTGGGATTCTGGCAAAGTAGTTAATAATAGTTTCTATTCTTTTGGTCAATTATTAAATAGCGGCATTAAAGCGGTAAGAGATTTTTCTAAAACTGCTACTATCCAACCTAAAATTATACTACATGTTGCTCAATTAAACAATGCTGACTGGTGGGCTAATGGCGTAATAAATATTGCTGGTGTTACCGACTTCGATGTAATAGGTGTTTCTCATTATACCGAATGGACTGGCCTTACAGCAATGAGTCAGGTAAGTACTTATGTTAGTAGTCTGAAAACTAAATACAACAAAGATGTTATGATTGTAGAAACTGCTTACCCATTCACCAGTCAGGGCAACGACAATTATAACAATCAGATATCCGGCAGTAAAATATATTCAGGTTATAGCGCCACTCAACAGGATCAATTAAGATTCCTGAAAGACCTTACCCAGCAAATTATTACCGGTGGTGGAAAAGGAATTATGTACTGGGAACCAGCCTGGATTTCTACTTCCATGAACGATGGTTGGGGTATTGGTTCCAGCTGGGAAAACTGTGCCCTGTTCGATTTTCAAAGCAATGCACTACCCGCTATAGATTATATGAATCAGGTGTATAAATTTTAAGGAGTTCCTCTCTACTCAAAAATGTTCAAGGGGTTTAAAGAGTTCAATAAGTTCAATATTTATATTCCTGTAC
>JBAXVH010000382.1:0-1709 GCA_037129215.1 Bacteroidota bacterium
TAATAACATTATATTTAGAAGATGTATCAGAAATAAGCATTGGATTAAATTTAAGGGTATCAGAAGTTGCTCCTGAAACACCACCTCCATTTATCATATTTACAGTTCCTTTTCTCCATTGATAGGTAAGATTAGTACCTGTAACTTTTACCGAAAGATAAGCTGAACTTCCTACACATGCTGTTTTATTTACAGCTTGAGTAGTAATAACTGGAAAAGTATTAAGCATCAACGAAACAAATACTGATGTATCATTTGGTGGAGTTGATCCTATTATTACTACATTATATTTTGATGAAGTATCTGAGATACTTACAGGATAAATCTTGAGAGTATCAGAAGTAGCTCCTGATATATTTCCTCCATTTATTAAATTAACAGTTCCTTTTCTCCATTGATAGGTAAGAGCTGTTCCTGTTGCTGATACTGTAAAAATAGCAGTGTCTCCATTGCAGACTGTTTTATTAACAGGTTGCGTTGTTATAGCTGGTGAAACTGATGCAGCACATCCCGGAGGCATAACTGCTGTAATTGCAGATGTACTTAAAGCTCCTGTTGTTGTAAGAGCTCTTCCATCTAAAACTGCACCTGTATTTAAATTCATAGCACCATTATTGCAAATAATTGTCCCAACAAATTCAGAATAATCATTAATAGTTACAGCACCACTTATCATCCAATACACATTTTTAGATTGTGTTCCGTTAATCATCTTAACTTTTGAATATACGCTTGTAGAAAATGCACCATATACTTTAATTACAAATACTGCATTAGCAACTCCCTGAGCATCCAGAAAAACAGTATCCGTAAAAGTTGTAATCCCATTCATAACATAAGTATGAGGAGTTAATACAATTTGATTACCAAACTGAGCCGGATATAATAATTCAATATCGTTGGGTAATGTATTTATATAAGTGTATGCATTTAATAAATCGGCAGCACATGCTGCAGTAGAACCATCAGGTAAAGCATGGATGGCGCCTGTTACAAATAAAGGATTAAAGCCTGTTGTTAAACCACTATTTGTTCCTACATCACCGGTTATATGAGTTATACCCACATTAGTAACCGGACCGCTTGAAGAAAAGACTGTATAACATGCAGCTGAAACTAAAGAAGGAGCTAGAGGGCCATTTAGAACAGGACTTCCACAACCAATAGGTGTGTAAGCCAGAACTCCACTTACTGTTACAGCTCCTGTAGTTGAAAGTGCTCTGCCTTCGAGTGTGTCGCCTGTATTCATATTAATGGCTGCATTGTTTGCAATAATTGTACCTTTCATCGAGGTACCGGAAGCCATACTTACAAGACCTTCAACTTTCCAAAACACATTACATGCTTTGGCTCCATTAATAAGATGTACTTTTGAATTAGCGGCAGTTGAAAGTGTGCCTTGAATCTGGAAGATAAACACTGCATTAGGGTTTCCCTGGGCGTTTAAAGTAAGCCCAAGATTTAAAGTAGTAGCGCCCGTTATAGAGTAAACACCTGCAATAAGTGTATCTCCATTACCCAATAAAGGTGCCGGGAAGAAAGTTGGAACTGTACTATTTTACAGGTTGTATGCTGTCAATAAGTCTGCAGCACATTGTGCACTTGTGCCATCGCCGTCGTGCATTACACCATTTACATTACCGAAACCTGTACTGGAACCACTATTGGTTCCTACATTTCCTGTCAGATGGGTTATTCCTGTATTACTT
>JBAXVH010000383.1:0-1707 GCA_037129215.1 Bacteroidota bacterium
TTAGTAATGTTTTATTTAAAATATTCCCCAATCGTTTGCGTAAAAATGTATCTCATTTTTAATAGGTAGTTTCAACTTTTACAATACCGTTAGTACTTTAACAGTTACTTTTGCTGATTATAATTCTATTTTTTTAAATCTTAACGTATGATACAGAAAAAATTTACTTATCTGTTACTTGCTTGCCTTTTCACATCGACAGCAATTTTTGCTCAATCTAATAGTAATGATTGGGGATGGAACTGGAGGGATAGTTCTAAAATTTCTGCTAAACACATGCCACAGCAGAAGAAATTTTTAAGAAACGAATTCCCTTACCCTGCAAGACCTAACAATAAAATGGAGTTGGGAATTAGTTTAGGTTATCCTTTTTTAATGTCTGATGTAAGACCAGACTGGAGAGGTGTAAACGACAATCCTTCTATTGGTTTTGGCGTTTCACTAAGAAAAGCAGTTAGTCATACCTGGTCTATCAGAGCAAGCTACAACTACTTAGCTATGTTTGGATTGGATTGGAAACAACGTACCGGTGGGCAAAATGTTATGGGATTTTCCATGTGGGATAAAATATATGCTGGTAAACACTATTTCGCAAATTACAGAAATATTAGCCATAGCCTTTCTTTCGATTTAATTTACTCTATCACTGCTCAAGACTACTACAGAGGTAATCCTAAATGGAATGTTTACCTGTTTGGTGGTTATACTTTCATGACCAGTCAGGTAAATATAAATGCTTATCAGGAAAATGGTAAACTTTGGAATTTCGATTCTATTGTTTTAGTACCTACCCGTCGCACTTCCGATATTCGTCAGGATTTAAGAACCAGCATGAATGGTTCTTACGAAACCAGCGCAATTCCAACAAATGGAAATAGAGGCAGTGTTTTTTTTAAAGACAACTGGGTTGGAAGACATGCTGTTGATCTTGGTTTTGGTGTAGCGTATAAGCTAAATAGCAAAATGAATATTGGTTTAGAACAAAAATATACAGATGCTTTTTCTGATGAATTAGATGGACTTAAAGAAGGAGCAAACGATGATATCGTTAGTTATACCAGTGTTCACTTCAACTATAATATTGGTAGTTCTGCTAAGAATATCGAACCATTGTGGTGGATTAATCCAAGTAACTACTTGTATAACGAAGTTAATGAACCAAGACACATGAAACTGCCTAAACAACAGCTTCCTGATGCTGATGGTGATGGCATTACCGATCAGTTTGATCTGGAACCAAATACTCCAAAAGGAGCTGCAGTTGATACACATGGTCGTGCGTTAGATACTGATGGTGATGGCGTTCCTGATTATAAGGATAAAGAATTACTGACTCCTCAGTCTTGCTTCCCTGTAAACAATGATGGTGTTGGTGTTTGTCCAGAACCTCCTTGTTGCAGCAAAATACCAGCTCCAGTTAAGGATTCTGTAATCGTAGGTTGTCCGGTAAATAATTTACCAAGCATTCAGTTCAATAATGGAACTAAGCTTTCTGCTAATTCTACCAAATTATTAGAAGCAGTTGCTACCAAACTTAAAGCAAATCCTATCTGTAAAGTAAATGTTATTGGTCACCCATTAGCTGATAAATCTTCTCAACAAAAAAGTTGGGAAAGAGTAAATGCTGTTATTAAATACTTAGTAGAAAAACAAGGTATTTCTGAAAGCAGATTTATTTTCTCTTACGATGGTGGTGCTGGCGATAAC
>JBAXVH010000384.1:0-1702 GCA_037129215.1 Bacteroidota bacterium
GCACTTTAGGTACGCCTGCTGTATATAACCATGATGGACAATTAGGACCTACTAATATATCTAAATAAACACACTTGTTATACGTATTACAGGTTTGAAGATTTGCATCTAATGTGCTCCAGTTAATTGCAGAATTTGTTGGTTGAACATCAGACCAGTTTAATTCTATCTGTACTCCTCTGAAATAGTTGTAGCGTGTATCTGTTGGTTTTTTCAGAAAATAACCACCTCTGTCCCATATTCCATAAGTAGAAATAGGAATTGCCGGTTGCTGCTGTGAATAAACTTCTGAAAATAATGACAAAATTACGAGCAGTAGTAGATTTTTTTTCATTTTAAAATGGGTTTTAATATTATGATATGATTTTTCGTTACAAAAATAAGTACATTATAGTGCCTGTACCCTGCAATAATGTCTCAATTCTATGGTCAAAATGTTTCAATCAAAGTAAACCGTCAAAGCCAGAACGCAGCAATAATTTAGTTTCAACTTCTATGTAAGTTGCTCTAATTTGTAAATATGATAAAAAAAACTTCTACTTAAACAGGATGTTACGGTAGAAGTTTTTATATAATATATTGTTTATCTTAGATTTAATAATGCGTCAATGCTGCAGGCAAATAGGGGGCAAAAGTCTGAAAAACCATCGTATTATCTCTCATAACCAGGGTGTCAGTAAAATGATAAGTATTTCCGGCAGAAATTCCGGTAACTGTATAGTCAAGCGTCATAGTTAAATGTGGCGTTTTCTTCCCGGTTACAGGGTTTAACAACCATGCATTACTATCATCTTTGGCAAAATCTGTATTCGATTTATAATATTTACCTGTGCCGGTTACACCTAATAAAGAACCATTTTCGCTTGATATAGTAATATCACCAATACCATTTGTTTCAGCAGAAAATATCAACTTTGATATATTCGTTGCAGTTACAAAAGTACCCATACGCTTCAACACACACTTCGAGAAACCTGATGTGGCAACCGAAGCTGTTGCGTTTAACTCCTGATCCAAATTGTGATAGGTGTTATCTAAGACTCCATTCTTGTATTGTTTTCCACGATAGAAAAATGTGCCGTGCCATGGATTTATATATTTAACTGCAAACAAGCTAAAGTTCATTGGCGCATAACCTGTTTTCCAGTCTGTTGATAAAACCGGGTTTGGATATGGATTTTGCGCTAAACTTAGATTAGGGACTCCAGATAAGATAGTTGTTGATGCAGACTTGATTTTAATTGGTAGTACATAAAGTGTTTTATATGTATTTGAATCATTAAAGAATGCATCAGTCAGATTAACTCTCACAAGTCCGGAGAAACTACCTTTGGGTATAATAATCGTAGAATCAGCCGTTGTAGCAAGATTGTAGTATTTTGAAGGCATCATTTTTACTGTTGTCAACGTTCCAGTAGGGTCTGTTATTTGAAAAGTGGTTAAATAATTCAAATACTCCGGAGCCAATCCAAAGGAAACATTCCAGTCTTTGTTATTTGTATACATTCCACCAATACATACACCTATGTTGAAAGCGTGTTGCAAATCGATAGAGTTGTCCACTGTGGATTCTCCCAAAACAAGGGTACGAACCGGATATTGATAGGGGAAATAAACAGCCTGTGTTGTATAGTTAGGAAAATTATTCGGATCGTTGGTACAACCCGAAATCAAAAACACAGCTAAAATTGAGCTTAATATT
>JBAXVH010000385.1:0-1695 GCA_037129215.1 Bacteroidota bacterium
GTATAGAAAAGCAGCTACAGTTCTGGTTATAGTGATGATTGGTTTACTGCCTTTTGTAGGCATTGCTCAAACTGCACCTTCCAATTTTTCTTACAGTGTTTCTAAAGCTATTGCTTATAAAAAGCTTCCTCAGAACTCTGTTTGTCCTTCTGTTAATAATGGTGGTGCTGCAGTTACGTTTTCATTAATGAATCCTCCTGCAGGAATTACTATTAATCCTACATCTGGTCAAATTTCCTGGGATGCAACGGTGGGAGTTGGAACTTATTTGTTAACTGCAAAAGCATACAATAGTGTAGGTGGGATTACTACAAACTATACTTTAAATGTAATGTTGAATCCAGACGATTATATGTCTGCTAAATACACTGCAACTACAACTTCCAACTTAACTTACACTGGTGCCCAATCAACTGCTAACAGCGCTAATTTAGTGGACGTTTATACACCTACTGGTGATACAAATACCCACAGACCAGTGTTTATGTTTATGCATGGTGGAGGTTTCTCAACCAGTAATGATAAAACACAATCTTACGTGGTATCTTTTTGTAAGTTTTTAGCTACTTACGGATATGTAGCTTATGGCCCTAACTATAATGTAGGTGGCGGACATACACTTGCTCAAAACCTTAAGTCCTGCAAGGATATGGATGCTTGCTTAAATTCTATTCGTAGAAAACAGATTAACTATCCTGCAGGAAATTTTGCTATAGATTCTAATTACTTATTTGTAGGTGGTGGTTCTGCTGGTGGGCATTTAAGCTGCAACTTTGTTTTTGCAGATAATAGTACTAACTATGGTGGATTTATGCCTAATCTTAATAATGTTATATCTGAAATTGATGGCTGGGGATCTTCTCCAACCACTGATAGATTGTATAACTTCTCCAGTTTAAACGCAAACTCGATGCCTACTTTCATTGTTCAGGGTTCTGCCGATCAGACTGTTCCTGTTCAATATAGTATTGATTTAAATAATGCCTTAAATACTGCAGGTGCTTACCATAACTTCTGGGAAATTACTGGTGAAACCCATGGTTGTCCTAATCATATTCCTGCTATCTGCGATTCTATTGTTCATTTTCAAAACAGAGCATGGAAAAGAAAATATCCTCAGACTGTAAACGCTGTTTGTGTAGTTACTCCAGTTAAATTAAACTTCTTTGGGGTAAGTCAGACCGATAAAAATGTTGCTATAAAATGGAATACTGCTACCGAAGAGAATGTAAACTTCTTTGCTGTTGAAAGAAGTATGGATGGTATTAATTTTTCTACTGTTTACACTGTAAATTCAAAAGGAAATGGGGCACATGAATATTCATTTAATGATGATGCAACTGTTTTAGCTGGTACTGTTTACTATCGCTTGAAATCGGTAGATAATAATGGTGCTTTTGCATACTCTGAAATTGAAAATATTAATATTAAAGCAACTAAGAATATTGTTACCGATATATTTCCTAATCCAGCGTATGCTGCAGAAAATATTAATATTAAATATATTGCTACTAAAACTGGCGTGGTAAACTATCAGATTCTGAATACTATCGGACAAAAACTGATCACCAGTTCATTTACTGCAAATGAAGGCAATAACAAGGTTACATTAAATCTGAATAATTTAAAATGCGGCCTTTATTATTTAGTACTATTAAATAACAACGCTGTTAGTCAGAGACTACCGTTTATAGT
>JBAXVH010000386.1:0-1693 GCA_037129215.1 Bacteroidota bacterium
GAGTGACATTTGAGACTGTGGGGAAGGTGAAGGCTAAGGGTGCGGGTAAATATTCTTTTATAGATAATACAATCCTTAATGGGGTAGTTTATTATAGGTTGGAGGTGGTGGATAAGAATGGAAGTAAAACCTATAGTGAAATAAAAGAATTATCCATTATCAATTATCCATTATCAATTACCCCTAACCCTGCAAAGGATTATATTTCTATTAGTGGGGTAAATATTAAAGAGTTTAGGATTAATGATGCAAGTGGTAGAGTTCTAATAGTTGGTAAAGAAAAGAGGGTAGATGTTAGAGGGTTAGCAGCTGGTATATATTATATAACCATTCAAACTATAGATGGAGCCAGAATTGTTCAAAAGTTGGTGAAGTTGTAATTAAAGCCCAAAAGCAGTAAAAGCAATTCTTTCTGTATTCCTCTTTGCCTTGTATTCTGTATTCTCCTGACTTCTATCTCCTAACTCCTTTCTCCCAGAGAAAAGATAAACCCTCCAAACCAATTACGGCTTAAAAAACTTATTCTTAGGTTTTCTACTATCATCCCACTTAAAGTGGCGCACTTTTATATCCTCGTGGTTTACTTGTCCCATTGGGTACATCGTTCCTTCCAGATTATTAATAAAAGTAACTTTTTCAGCCTTATTATTGGCCATATATACATTTATAACATCGGAGCTCGACTTGTTTACGCCAATGAATTTATTATGCTCATCCTGTGCATAATAAACATTGTTGGCCGGACTTCCCTTAGTATAAATGTGGCTTATTTCTCCATTGTTAAAGAAGGCATTAATAACATTACCACTAACCTGATTAAAATACTTTTCGTTGAGTTTATTAATGGCAGTAGCATTTTCTATTACCCTCATCTTCTCGGGCTTTTTGTGCCAGGTGTACATGTAAATAGTATCGCCCATTATTTGATTATCATTCGTCCATACAATGGGGTTGGTAAACAAACGGAAGATGCTATCCTTTAGGGAATAAAACATACTATCGCCAACGGCCTGCATGGAATCGGAGAAGATTTTAACGTTATGATACCCTCTAAAGTATCTGTTGGAAGAAGAATCTGAAGAAACTTTATAAGTAGAATCCCGAAGGGTAGGAACATGGGTAGTCCTGGTTAATTTATCCAATGGCTCGCCATACAAAGTATCGGCAGTAATATAGATGCTATCCTTATTTTGTTTAATAATTAAAATAGGGGTATCGGTGGCCAGCAGGGTATTTGTTTTCTTATTGATATCAAGATAGCCAGCCGTTAAATCAAATCCGCCTACCGAGTCCTTACTGCTGTAAATAACCTTACCTCTTAGTCTACCCATGCCCGTAGAATCGTTGAAGTGTATAGAATCGGCTACCAGGGTATAACTGCTATCATCAATTACGGGGCGACTACCAAACCAGGCCTGCTTACTTTTAAGATTATACCATCCTTCGCTGGTCTTAATAGTTCGTTTGCCTGTTTTAATTTTAGTAGGACAAACAAAGGTTACAATATCGGTATTGATGTTGTACAGGAGGGTATCGGTAGTTATCTTATAATCGGGACCATTCAGCAACACTTTTTTCTTAAAAGTAACATCGCGGGTATTGCCATGATAATAACCTTCTTTACTGGTTAGTACCGTCTTGCCATTTACCAGCTTTCCGCCATTCAAATAAATGCCTTCCTTGGTGTTTACAT
>JBAXVH010000387.1:0-1686 GCA_037129215.1 Bacteroidota bacterium
CTTATTACCTATAACCTATTACTTAACACTTAAATTATAGCCTTATCATGAAGCTTTCGGGTGGATTGATAGGGCTTTTTTATTTGCTTACAAACTGAGTATTATTTTTTGGTTTAGTATATTTTTGAATCAGACTTTGTATCATTGCGTTTCATTAATAAGCTTCTTTTATGAAATGTACCTTTAAGCCGCTATTGTTGTTATTATTGATAAGTTCTATTGCTGTAGTTTCCTGTAATGATGAAAAAGAAGATTTAACCAATGCTGTAAATAAAGAAGGTTCAGTAGAAAGTTCTGTTACTGTAGAACACCTTGATACGCTTCATGATGTGCTGATAACGCACCATAAAGTATGGAATAATAGTACAGAGTTTAAAACTATTGAATACAGAGATACTTTACCAGCTTTGGGCATCCATAATACGGTTGCAGAAAACCAGGATGGGGATACGAAGAATGTATCTGTGAAAAAAGATTACGAAATATTTATTACTGTAAAATAATCAATCGGATATACATGAAAAAGTCGAAGTATATAGAGCTTGTATTGATTACAGCAGCCTTATCTTCTTGTCATCAGTCCAATAAGGATTGGGAGAATGCTAATAGTCATACTTATATCCGTAGTGATAGTTCTGCACCTTATAGTCCGGTAAGACATTATGGGGGAGGAGGTGCTGCAAGGATGTGGTACTATGCTTTTCGTCCGTATGGGAATTATAACAATGGCTATTACGAAAGAGCAGGATATTATTCCGATGCAATTCATCCCAATGCAAATATTGGGAGCAACTTTTATAAAGGAAGTGTTGTAAGAGGTGGTTTTGGTAGTGGCGGATTTAGTGTAAGCAGTTAATGTATTTATTAAATAAAAATTACTGATGGTAAGGATAATAACTAACCCAAGAAATAACTGGCAGTCGGCAGTAGAAAAATTAGGCTTTGGATTTCATACAACTACTGTTCCTTACTGGGATGAAAGCGCTTATTATAGTTTTACGATGCCCGAAGTATTAAAGCTGGAAAAGGCTACAGCAGAACTCTGGGATCTTTGTCTGGGTGCAGTGCAGCATGTGATGGATAATAACTTATATCATCAGTTTGGTATACCAGAGTATATTATTCCACTGATAGAAAAGAGCTGGACGGATGATCATCCGGCTATTTATGGAAGGTTCGATCTTGCATATAATAATGGAGAGATAAAGCTACTGGAGTTTAATGCAGATACGCCTACTAGTTTATACGAAGCAGGGATAGTGCAATGGTTCTGGTTACAGGATTTTGATAAATCAAAAGATCAGTTTAATAGCATACATGAAAAGCTGATTTCTTACTGGCGCTATCTTAAAAATTATCTATACAATGATACTCTTCATTTTACCTGTTTAAAAGAAACGCTGGAAGATCTTACTAATACGGAATATATGCGCGACTGTGCTATGCAGGGTGGCTTGGAAACTGATTTGATATTTATAGATGACATAGGTTGGGACGAAGGCAGAGAAGTGTTTGTAGATACTCAAAATAAGGATATCAAAAACATCTTTAAACTGTATCCATGGGAGTGGATGTTGCAGGATGAATTTGGAAAGCATATTGTGGCAGATAAGAATAAAACGCTTTGGGTAGAACCGGCCTGGAAAATGATATTATCTAATAAAGCAATATTGCCCATACTATGGG
>JBAXVH010000388.1:0-1685 GCA_037129215.1 Bacteroidota bacterium
GTACTTATTTTATGTACTATCCTACTCTCATTCCTACTTATTATTCTATTTATCAGAAAGACTTACAAGTCTATTGCAAACAAAAAATATATACGTAATATAAAGGCTCAAACCAGCTGGTCTATTGCATTATTACTGGTAATAGGATTAGCAATATTTGGTAGAATTGGGCAATATCCATTACGATGGAGCGATGCATTTTCTTTAAATAACGATTATGCTGCCAATCTTGCACTCAACCCATTTCAGTCTTTCTTCAGTACACTACAATTTAGAAAATCGGGTTGTGATATAGCTAAAACTAAAAAGAGTTTTCCTATAATAGCAGACTACCTTAATTTAAAAACTGATGCTTTAAATTACAAACGTTGCTTTGCTGATTCCAATACCACTCAGCCCAATGTGATAGTAGTAATATGTGAGTCGTTTAGTGCTTATAAAAGCTCTATGTATGGCAATCCATTAAATACTACTCCTTTCTTTAATACATTGTGTAAGGATGGGGTATTTTTCAATCGTTGCTTTACGCCTACTTATGGTACAGCAAGAGGTGTATGGGCTACGCTTACCGGTATTCCGGATGTGGAAAATACTAAAACTGCCAGCCGTAATCCGGGTGCAGTAAATCAACATCTCATTATTAATGATTTTGATAACTATGAAAAGTATTATTTTATTGGTGGAAGTACTTCCTGGGCTAATATCAGAGGTTTATTAACTAACAATATCAGCAACCTGCATTTATTCGAACAGGACGATTACGAAGCTACTAAAATAGACGTATGGGGAGTAAGTGATAAAAATATGTTGTTGGGGGCTAATAAGGCTTTGGCTAAAGAAAAGAAACCTTTTTTCGCAGTATTACAAACAGCAGATAACCATCGTCCATATACTATTCCTGCTGAAGATAAAGCAGAGTTCCCTTTAGTAAAAACGTCCAGCGATTCCATACAAAAATTTGGCTTTTCAGAACTTGATGAGTTAAATGCTTTCCGTTATACCGATTATTGCTTTAAGAAATTTATGGAAGCAGCCAGTAAAGAGGCTTATTTTAATAATACAATCTTCGTATTTGTTGGCGACCATGGTATTCCTGGAAATGCTAACTACATGTTTCCAGAAAGCTGGACTAATCAGATGCTTACTTCTACCCATGTACCCTTGTTGTTTTATGCGCCTAAACTGCTAAAGCCACAACAAATAAGTAAGCCTGTTTCGCAGATAGATATTATGCCTACCGTTGCCGTCATGTGTAAAGTAAAACATTGCAATACTTCATTAGGTAGAAATATTATGGTTAATAATGACAGTTTGCAAAAGCCACTTTCGTTCTATTTTAATCCCGATAAAAAATTAATAGGCTGTATCACCAAAGATTATTTTTATAACGAAACCATCGATAATCCTTCCTCCTATTCTATTACGAGTGTGGTGAACAATGATAAAGTTTCTATTTCAAAAGAAGAATTACAAAAATTGAAAGAAACAACAGAAGCTTATTACGAAACAGCAAAATACATGTTGCTGAATAATAAGAAACAGTATAAATAAGTAGCATTGTATCGATACTTTTTAAGTTTATTAAATCTATGCAATAGTGTGTTATTACAAATTACATTAAACAACTATGTAGCATTTATTACAATTGATAGAGAGATCAATTGACAGACTTTAATGAATAGAAT
>JBAXVH010000389.1:0-1675 GCA_037129215.1 Bacteroidota bacterium
ATCCTGAGCAAAGCGTTTATAGCTTTGCTCAGGATATGCACTTTTCACAGTTTTACGAAAAACCATTGCTTCGCAACCCTGCATTAGCAGGTGTGTTCGAAGGTGATGTAAGAGTTACTGGTATTTATCGTAATCAGTGGCAAAGTGTTACTGTACCTTTTCAAACTGCTGGTTTAAGTGGTGAAATCAAATTGCCGGTAGGCAAAGGTTCCGATTGGGTAACCATTGGAACTGAAATTGCTTACGATCAGGCAGGTGATCTTAAATTAAAAAGAACACAGGTATTGCCGGTTATCTGTTATCATAAATCTTTAAGTCAACTACACGATAATTATTTATCAGTTGCCTTTATGGGTGGTTATGTAAACAGTCAGTTCGATCCTTATTCTGCTAAATGGGACGATCAGTTTGTGAATGGTCATTACGATCCTTCTAATCCTACAAGTCAGATTTTTGGTAATACAAGTTATGGTTATTGGGATGCATCTACTGGTATTTCCTATAGTGGAGATATGGGCGAACAGGATCATTTCTATCTTGGAGTAGGGTTATTCCATTTTAATAATCCTAAAACCAATTTCTACACCAGTAACACTTCCACAACTGTACCTCAGAAGATTACTTTAAATTCTGGTTTTAAATTTCAAACCAGCGATATTGATAATGTTCATATTTATGCTGATTACATGCAACAAGGTGGTGCAGAAGTATTTATGGGTGGCGTTATGTATACAAGAGAACTGGTGAAAAGATATGATGACAAACAAACCTATAATATAGGTATTGGTACTTTTTACAGATGGAACGATGCTGTAGTGCCTACCGTAAAACTGGATATGTACAACTTAACTATCGGTGTTAGCTACGATGTAAACGTTTCCCGATTAACACAGGCTTCTCAAAGCATGGGAGGTTTCGAACTTAGCGCAACCTGGAGAGGTAAGCTGAATAGAATTGGTGAGTCTGCTGCTAAGGTTAGATGTCCGGGTGTAGGATTCTAAAATGTCAAATTAATTATTTTCTTATAACCCGTATTCATTTATTATGAATACGGGTTAATTTATTAAATTATGATCCGTATTAAATTTTTAGTTGTATTAGTACTGCTTGTATTAGGTGCTGCAAACAATTGTATAGCACAGTCTTCTTCCAATGAAATAGATAGTATTCAGCATTATGGTTTTGATAAACATAAACTATTTGCAGGAGGTTCCTTAAACCTTGGTTATGGAGGAGGTTCAGTTTCTACATTTGCAATAGGAGCTTTACCCGAAGTAGGATATTCTTTAAGAGAATGGCTTGATCTTGGGGTAGCCTTTAATATTAACTATTATTCTGGTTCAGAATATGCTGGAGATTCGTATTACAGCCCTATACCAGGGTATAAAGCAACCAGTTATGGTGCAGGAATATTTGCCAGACTGCATCCAATAGAAGATTATTTTATTCAGGTACAACCAGAAATAGATAACTATAGTATAAAACAAACGCTGTCTGGTATAACCCAAAAATACTTCCATACATCTACCAGTTATTTGGTTGGTATTGGTTGGGGTAGAAGAATAATTGGCGAATCGAGTTTCTTTACTACATTAATGATTGATTTAGGTAACGAAAAGAATACACCATATAAAGATGCTCAGGGCAATGTGATTCCAATTATACGTACTGGGTT
>JBAXVH010000039.1:0-8980 GCA_037129215.1 Bacteroidota bacterium
TTATTACTTTGTTAAATCTATACAAATTCCTGGTAATCCTTTTTCTATGAATTTATTTATTTCTTCAATATCATTACTAGATATCTTATTGCAGTTATAGAGTTCTATTAAAGGATTCGTTTCTAAAAGCATCGACATCATTATTTCCTTTGTTGGAGTCTCAGCTAATTTACTATACTCCTCATAGGTGTATTTCAAAAATGCTACATTTTTCCCAATTCCCCTATTGTCGAGTAAGTATCCCTTAGCTAATGGTGTTGGATACGCTAATTTCCCTTTAAAGTATACATCTTTAACATCTGGAAAAGATACGATATCTTTTTTATCATTAGATAACATTTCTAATAAAAACAAACTATCTACAATTTTTTTGGGGTGTTCACTATTGTAAAAATCAAAGCAATAATCAATTATATCTTGTTTAGTTAATTTAATAGTTATCGGTTTACTATAAATAAATGGATATTTTACTTGAAAAAAAGCATTTGTTCCTTCAATATTTTGATGTAAACAAAATGAAGTAAAGCAAAATGTTATAAGAATTAGTATTATTAGATTAGTTATGTATTTCACTTTCATTTTATAAAACAATTTCAAATAAATTGTGTGCAACCTACAAATATTACGCTATATACAAAGTGTATTATCTCAAATTATCAACACTTTAGTCTTCCCCTTTTTGTATTTTCAGAGACCCTTTTTATAATTTATAAAATTCAATACATTAAAACGCCACTTTCTATACAACCCAAATATATAAAAACAACCTATACAAATTAAAAAGAGCCTGCGAATCCCTCCGAAAGCTCCTCTGTATTTGTATTCCTATTGCCTCCTTGCCTATTGCCTTTTTGCCTTGTATTTGTATTCCTCTTATCTCCTATCTCCTTGTATTGTATCCCAATAAACTGTTCTTTAACAAGGTGTCTTCTATAATTTCAGTCTACACTATTTAAATAGCCAATAATAAATCAGCCCCCATATTGCAATAAAGAAAATCCCAACATATAAATTATCCAGGTTTTGTTTCAAATCTCTTTTAATCAATAAACGATAAAAAATCCAGATTATAAATAAAGCGGTAAATGCAATAGGGAAAATAAGTCTCATATTGTATAGTTTTTGGGTACAATAATATTAAAACTGATAATACAATAATAATATCGACTCAATTTTATTACTCCCCCTCTCGGAACTGCCTGTGGCTGTTCCTTAATTCATTTCAGCTTGTAGCTGAATTCCCGTAATTGCGAATGCGAGGCGTTGCGAGGAACGAATCAAAGCGGAAAGCAATCATAGTTTCTATCTCGCCACCTACGGGGCTTTAAAATCATAATCATTCCATTTTCTACCCATAGTTCGTACCTACGGCACTTAATACAACAGAAAATATATTAGTCCCACAAGTCCTAAAAGTCCCTTGTATTTTATTAATTCCATTTAAGGTTGAGGCACAAAAAAGCCCGCAGATAAATCCGCAGGCTCTTAATAATCCAGCTTGTTTGTATTTGTATTCCTCCCATCTCCTTTCTCAAAAATCAAAATCAATAGTCAGGTCATGCCCCATCACCATTGTATAGGTTTTTCGGTCACTATTACCACCAGGCCCACTTATTTCAACCACACCACTACCTACAGGTACACCTTCAAAACTATAGTTCCCAAAAGCATCAGTCATAGTATTAAAATTCGTGTCTACAATACTCACATTATTTTCCACTCCCAGTTTTCCTAAATGCGCACAGTTACCACTTATTCTATTAGGTTTCAATACCACATCTATTTCCAGGTGTTTACCCCTCATTATACTAAAAGGAACCTCTATATCTACAAAGCCCTTAGCCTTTACAAGTAGCGTATAATCGCCTCCTTTAAATTGTATAATCTCACCCATACCATCTATGTCAGTCAGCTCAGTTCTTTCTAGACTCGCAATGCTCATACTTGCTCCTACAATCACTTCACTATGGTCTGCATCCATATACACATGTGCACGGATTATCGTATGTCTGTTCACCCCTACCACCACAGCACGGTCATTATTATACTCAAGTACCATCGCAGGATTAGTATCTTCATACTCAGAGTTCATAAGATTATCACAGATCACCAGTATTTTATCAGCCACTTTTATCTCCTTTGCCAACGTGGTAGTAACTGCCTTTTTTTGAGCTTGTTTTTGCTTTGGTAAATCCTTCGCAGCTTCATAGTCTGCTTCAATTGTTTTAATAGCTCCAATTGTCACAAGTGTAACTTTATAGGGAGTAAGAGCTATAACATTATCAGTCAGATCTTTCAATACTTTATCTACCAGAACAATCAGATTATCCTGACTCAAATTAAAATCGTCCTCTACCAATCCAAAATTGGTAAGCATGTCTTCATCTCCCGTAGTCAATGCCCAGGAATACCCCTTTTTCACCAGTTTCATAACCCCAGTAATCATCAAACCTCTCAAAGCAGCTTTAGTCAGCGTTTTGCCCTTACTACCATATCCCTGCTCATCAAGCAATTTTTTAATAGCCTTCTCTTTTGCAGACAATAACAATACTTGATCTACTAATGGCTGTAATCCATTGATTTCACCATCAAACTTTAAAAAGAACAGTACTATCAGCGAGTACATGTCTACTTTTTTACCCTGTCTCTTTGTCATAATAAAATGATTTAATTTAGGCAACTACAGCTTATACAGCCTTGTTAGCAGTCACCAATAAAAAATAATGTTTAAAATCAATCCTTGCTTGTAAAGTAGGTAATGAGAAAGTAATGTCACTTTCATCAAGATACAAGAAGAAAAAAGAAATAAAGAGTAAGAAACGATAAGAGTAATAATCTAACAGATATTTATCTCAACAGGATAGCACTCAATTCTTGGTTATCTTATGCAAAGAGAACTTAAATATCAATACAACTCATTTATATTTTCAAATATTATTAATAAACAAAAAATAGTACTGTCCCAATAGTCCTTAAAGTCCCATGTATTTGTATTAATTATCCATTATCAATCATCAATCATCAATTATCCATTATGCAATTATCCATTAATATCTGTCATATTCCTTCAGGCAAATGTTATATACGCTCAGGCAGATGTTATATACCTTCAGGCGAAAATTTCATATGCTCAGGCAATTGTTATATTCCTTCAGGCTAAAATCTCATATGTTCAGGCAGTTGTTATATACTCTCAGGCGCTCGTTATATATCTTCAGGCAAATGTTATATACATTCAGTCAGTTGCTATATGTTCTCAGGCAAAAATTTCATATGTTCAGGCACTCAACACATTTTATTTAGTTATAGCTATATTCATGTTATATATAATCTGATCTACCTAAATAGTTGTTTAATAGATGGAAATTGATAATTTCTTTTAGGTTGGTAGTTCCTACTATGCATTCTACCTTTCCTCCCTTTTAAACTATACCTTAAAGTTACAAAAACCACTCAATCGCAATCAATTAATAGAATTAATCTCAATAGAATAGGCTAATAATTGCTAAAATGGACATTTTTAACCCCCTTTTACATAAATATTCCTAAAGGGATTATAAAATTTGGCTCTCAATACTTAACTTTGCCGACCCCCGATATTAACTTTAGGTAAAATAGTGGATATACAGGTGGCATTTTTAGTAAGACTTAATTGAAAAATACAGATACATTATGAGGCAACTCAAGATAGCAACCCAGATTACCAATAGAGATTCGCAAGCGGTTGAGAAGTACTTACAGGAGATTTCGAAGATTTCGATGATTACTCCTGAAGAAGAGACTACTCTGGCACAACGTATTAAGATGGGTAATCAGCGTGCTTTAGATAAATTAGTACAGGCAAATCTTCGTTTCGTTGTTTCCGTTGCTAAACAATATCAGCATCAGGGTTTATCGTTAAGTGATTTGATAAACGAAGGAAACTTAGGTCTTATTAAAGCGGCTCAACGTTTTGATGAAACTAAGGGTTTCAAATTTATCTCTTATGCCGTATGGTGGATCCGTCAGTCAATTCTTCAGGCTTTGGCTGAACAAGGAAGACTGGTTCGTTTACCACAAAACAAGATAGGTACTTATAACCGTGCAAATAAAGCGTACATGGCTTTTGAACAAGAGCACGAAAGAGAACCTTCTACCGAAGAGTTGAGCGACATCCTGGAGATGAGCGAAACAGAGATCAACAACATATTCCAGAGTAATACCCGTCATACTTCCTTAGATGCTCCTGTACACGAAGCAGAAGATGTGGCTATGGGCGATTTACTACAAGGAAACGATGATACCGATGACGATGTTATGAAAGACTCTTTAAGAGAAGAAATTAAGAGAGTGCTTAAATCATTAAGTCCAAGAGAAGCAGAGATTGTAAACGCTTATTTTGGTCTGGATGGTGAAAGCGGTGTTACCATCGAACAGATTGGTCAGAAATACGATTTAACGAAAGAAAGAATCCGTCAGATTAAAGAAAGAGCTATTAAACGCTTACAAAAAGCAAGATATAGCAGTGCATTGAAAGCTTATCTGGGATAAATAATAAAAAAGATTGTTAATAAAGCGGCTAACTACATAAAACAGTTAGCCGCTTTTTATTTTTTGTTGTCCTATATAGAGATAGTCGTTATTTTTAATTTTTAAATAGAAAGAAATTGAGACTCATTCATAAGATAATATTTTCGTTCCTGCTGATCACTTTCGTAGTGGGTTGTACTAAAAAGACAGGCGGTATTTCTCTGTTACAAACCACCGACCTCTACCCTCTTTCTGTAGGAAAAGTATTTATTTACCGGATGGATTCTACCGTACTTAATCCTGGCCGTACTGGCTTTATAGTAAATACTTATTTAGCAAAAGACAGCGTTGAAAGTCAGTTTTACGATGCTACCAACAGACTTACCTTCCGTATTTATCGCTACATATCCGATACTGCAAATCAACATGGCTGGAACTATGCATCCACGATCTTCTCTACATTCGATGCTAACCATATAGAATACAACGAGAACAATTTAAAGTTTGTAACTATCTCCGTGCCTATTACCGATGGAAGTAGCTGGTATGGTAACCGATACATTAATACCGACACCGCTGATAATAATGGTAATACCCCCCATAAGTTCCTGGATAAATGGCTATATTCTTATCAGAATTGCAATACTCCATACACTGTTTTAAAAGGAACATTTGATAGTACATATACCATTTTGCAACAGGATGAACTTTCGCCTAATGCACCTATTGGTTCGGTTCCTTATCAGTCTAAAAGTTATTCTGTAGAAGTTTATGCCAAGAATACTGGTTTGATATATAAAGAGTTTTTACACTGGACATGGCAACAAAGTGCCTTTACCGATAATCCTCTTTCCGATGATGGCCTTAGCTATGGAATAAAACTGAACCTGATAGAAGTAAGATAATAACGATTGAAATAAATGCCTGTTTATGAAGAATATTAAATTGATAGAAGTTCCCTCCGAGATTGGTGCGGGTACAAGGGGTGCTAGTTTGGGAATAGATGCTATAAAGATTGCAGCGCTGGATTTTATGAGCAACTTTTTT
Source organism: Bacteroidota bacterium (assembly GCA_037129215.1). Classification (GTDB taxonomy): domain Bacteria; phylum Bacteroidota; class Bacteroidia; order Chitinophagales; family Chitinophagaceae; genus CANFLJ01. The sequence continues at coordinate 5,557 of JBAXVH010000039.1, forward strand.
GTTCACTTTCCTTCCGAAAAAATACCTACTGAGAACAAATTATTATTTGAACCAATAGAGTCTCCGTATGCAAAAAGGATAAAAGGCGTACTGAGTATGTACGAGAAAATAAGTAAGTCGGTACAGGAGATTATTAAGAATAAATTCCTACCGGTTGTACTTAGCGGTGACCATAGTTCGGCAGGTGCAACCATTGCAGGTATTAAAATGGCCAAACCCAATAGTAAACTGGGTGTAATATGGATAGATGCGCACGCAGATTTGCATACCCCTTATACTACTCCAAGTGGTAATATGCATGGTATGCCACTGGCTATATCTATTAATGAAGATAATGCAGAATGTGCGGTACATGAACTGGATGCTGAAACTAAAAAGTACTGGAATCAACTAAAGAAAATTGGTAATATAGCGCCTAAGGTTTTACCGGAAGATATTGTATTTATCTCTTTAAGAGACTTTGAAAAAGAAGAGAAACATCTTATAGATAAGTATGGTATTAAAGTAATTACTACGAGTGAAGTAAGAAGAAAAGGGCCTGAGAATGTTGTCCGTTCTGTAATACGTTACCTGAGCGATTGTACCGATATTTATATCAGTTTTGATGTAGATAGTCTGGATTCTACCATCTCTAAAGGAACAGGAACACCTGTGAGTAATGGACTAAAAGAAAGAGAAGCCGAAGATTTGATCAGTAAGTTTACGCAGATCCGTAAAGTGTGTTGTTTTGAAATTACCGAAGTAAACCCAACCCTGGATAAAGAGAATTTAATGGCAGAGATAGCCTTTAATATATTGCAGAGAAGCGTGAATGCTTTGATGATGAACTAAATTTCAAAGTAAAAAGTAAAAAGGCAAAAGTAAAAATTGAATACATTCTTGTATTGTTTTTACTTTTGCCTTTTTACTTTACAATTCTTAGAATTGTAGGTGTCTTACCGTTGCACCATTATTTATCAATTGCTTTAAGGAATCAATTCCTATTTTAATGTGGCGTTCTACAAATTCAGTAGTTACTTTCTTGTCGCTTGCTTCAGTTTTAACACCTTCCGGCACCATTGGCGAATCGCTTACTAATAATAATGCCCCTGTTGGAATTTTATTGTAAAAACCTACTGTAAAGATGGTAGCTGTTTCCATATCAATAGCATAGGCTCTTATTTCCTGCAGATATTCCTTAAACACTTCATCGTGCTCCCAAACTCTTCTGTTGGTAGTGTAAACAGTACCTGTCCAGTAATCTACTTTATAATCGCGAATGGTAGTAGATATAGCCTTTTGAAGGGCAAATGCAGGCATGGCCGGTACTTCTGGTGGAAAATAATCATCTGATGTACCCTCTCCTCTTATTGCTGCAATTGGAAGAATTAGATCTCCCAGTTTGTTTCTTTTCTTTAATCCACCACATTTACCTAAGAATAATACCGCTTTAGGAGCAATGGCAGATAATAAATCCATAATAGTGGCCGCATTGGGGCTACCCATACTAAAGTTAATGATAGTAATACCATCGGCAGTAGCACACTGAAATGGTCTATCTTTTCCTATCACTTTTACTTTATTCCATTTAGCAAACATTTCTACATAGTTGCTGAAATTGGTTAATAGAATATACTCGCCAAAATTCTCTAATGACTCTCCTGTGTAACGTGTTAACCAGTTGGTTACAATCTCTGCTTTCGTCTTCATAATCTAATTATCGTTAATCTTGTAAAAAATACTTTGTTTTGTAAAGATAAAAGAAAATACCTCAATGATGTTGAAGATTGACTTTCCTGCACCTTCATTTAATATAAAGACAACGAACGAAAAGGATTATATATTTGATATAGTCCGTAAAAAATGGATTTTATTAACACCCGAAGAATGGGTGAGACAGAATATTATAGCCTATTTAATTCAAACACTGCAGTATCCAGCTGCTTTGTTAGCAATAGAAAAAGAGATTGCCGTTAATGGTTTAAAAAGACGATGCGATATTGTTGTATATGCCAACAATACCCCATGGATGATTATTGAATGTAAAGAGCCCGAAGTAGCATTGAACGAGAAAGTACTTACACAGATACTACATTATAATATAACACTGGATGTACCTTATTTAATAATCAGTAATGGGAATTATTCCTATGGATGGTTTATAGAAGGTGGAAAGCAAGTTACGTTGAATAAATTCCCTAAATATGGCTCATAATACCCATCATAACATCGTGTAAATATTGTATTGATTATACTCGTTGTAGCCTATACCTTACCTTCGCGGTCTTTATGAATTTATATACTACCAAAGCGCCTATTACTATTACTTGTCACAAACGTATTACACCCTACCTTTTTAAGGAAGTTTGTGATCTGGGATTTACTGTTGAAGAACAGTTTGTAACTGGCGTAAAGCTGCATGGCAGTATTAATGATTGTATTAAACTAAACCTGAATCTTCGTTGTGCCAGTCAGGTATTATATAGCCTTAAACAGTTTGATGCTATTGATGCGGATCAGATTTATCATCAGGTACTGGATATTGCCTGGGAAAAGATAATTCCTAATCCAGGCCATTTCTCTGTTACCAGCAATGTAAACAATCCAACCATCAATAATGCCATGTTTGCCAACCTAAGGGTGAAAGATGCTATTGTAGATAGATTAAGAGAAAAACGAGGTGTAAGACCTACTACCGGTTCCGAACTTACAGGAGCGGTAATTAACTTATTCTGGAAAGGAGAACAAGCTGAGGTTTTTATTGATACTACTGGCGATTCACTTGCAAGACATGGTTATAGAAAAATACCCGGTTTAGCGCCTATGCTGGAATCATTGGCAGCTGCTACTATCTATGCATCTCAGTGGGATAGGGTTTCTCCTTTTATCAATCCTATGTGTGGTTCGGGTACTATTGCTATTGAAGCCGCTTTAATTGCTACTAACAGAAGACCGGGGTTATTCAGAACTAACTGGGCTTTTATGCATCTTGAAGGATACGATGAATCTATATATCAGGAAGAAGATGCTTTACTGGAAAGCCAGATTATAGACGTTCCTAATCTTAAAATATTTGCTTCCGATTATGATTTAAAAGCTATTGAAAATGCTAAGAAGAACGCTATAGCTGCGGGTGTATTAAACCTAATATCTTTCTCGGTATGTGATTTTGCCCTCACTCCTATTCCCGAAACAGATAAAGGAGTAGTATTTATGAATCCAGAATATGGAGAACGTCTTGGTGAAATAGATGAACTGGAAGCAACCTATAAACGTATAGGCGACTTTATGAAACAACGTTGTTGCGGACTATTTGGCTACATCTTTACAGGTAACCTGGAATTAGCAAAAAAGATTGGTCTTAAAGCTAAAAGAAGAATTGAATTCTATACCAGTACCATCGATTGCCGACTGTTAGAGTATGAATTGTATGCTGGTACAAGAG
>JBAXVH010000390.1:0-1666 GCA_037129215.1 Bacteroidota bacterium
ATTCTTGAGAATATTCCGATTGATATATTTATTCTGAATGCACAAAAACAATATATATTTGTCAATAAACACACCCTTCCCGACGAAAGAAAGCGAAAGTTTATTATTGGTAAAACAGATGCGGAGTATCATAAATACTACAGTATCAATAATGACAAAGCTGATGTAAAGGAGGTGCATTTCGATAAAGCTTTAAATGATGGAGAAGTAAACTATTTTGAGCTGAATGCGAATGATTTATTGGGGAATGAATGTTACAAAAGAACTACAGTATATCCTGTAGTTGATGAAAACGGGATAGTAGATAAATTAGTAGCTTATTCCATAGATATAACTGTCGAAAAAGAAGCGGAAAATAAGTTTAATGAAATAATAAAACAATACATTCATGCGTTAAACTCAATTAATGATGTTGTATTTATTGCAAATGAAAGTTTGGAGGTTAATTTCTTGAATGATGCTTTTAACAATCATTTCTTGGAGGATGGAATAGAACTCGGAAATATCTTTAAGTATATTCCTTTCCAAAAGCCAGACTTTTACAAAGATGTATTCTCAGTTTTGTCTGAAGATGAGGATAATAAAGGTGGAAGAATTAGCTTAAAGAATAAGGATAATGGTCAAAGTTGGTATAAATACAATATTCGCAAAGGTGTTTCAAATAACGAAAATAAACAAAGCGGAATAGTGGCAGTATTAAATGATATAACGGAAGAAGTTGTTTTGGAAGAAAACTTATTGGAGGTTGTTAAGCGCGAAAAAGAATTAAACGAGCTTAAATCTGCCTTCGTTAATATGGTTTCCCATGAAATGAGAACGCCATTAGCAATTATTTCCTCTTGTGCCGAGATTATTCAAATGATGTTGGCAAGTGGAAAGCCAACTGCCGACATAGAAAGCTATACCAATCACATATTGAGCGAAGTAGAAAGGATGACCACCTTCATGAATGATATCTTGATGATTAGCAAGATAGAAGCAGGTAAGATTGAGTTTAATCCAGAAGAGATTTCCTTAATAAGCTTTGTGAATGAACTTATCAAAAAGTCATATTCCCCTTGGAAAGATGATCGTACCCTTCATTTGGTAGTGAAGGGTAATGAACGATTATTCCCTTTCGATGTAAAGATGCTTCGGCACATTCTTCAAAACCTGATAGAAAATTCCTTTAAGTATTCTCCTAATAAACAAGCCCCAACACTTCGTTTGCGTTATAGCAATAGTTACATTACTTTCTCGGTAATTGATAATGGCATTGGGATTCATCCTGAGGACATCCAAAAGCTCTTCTCTTCTTTTGCCCGAGGTAGAAACGTCGGAAGCATCAGCGGTACAGGTATTGGACTAGTAGTAGTTAAATACTTCGTAGACCAGCATAAAGGCTCTATCCGCATTAAGAGTAAACTCAACGTAGGTACCATCTTTTCTATTAAGATTCCTTATTAAAATAGAATGGATAAGAAAACAATTTTAGTTGTGGAAGACGAGCATTTATTGCTACACAACATTGTTTCCATTCTCGACTTATTCGGGTTCAATACATTGCAAGCATCAAATGCCACAGATGCCCTTTTTCTTCTTGAAACCCATAAAACCGATTTGATTCTGAGCGATGTAATGATGGGAGAAATAGACGGCTTTCAATTTATAAAGATGGTCAAAGAGA
>JBAXVH010000391.1:0-1663 GCA_037129215.1 Bacteroidota bacterium
ACTATAGAAGCCAATGGGATGGCCTTGGTGATTTTTCTACAGTTGCTTTATCAGGTGATATGACTACTGATAAAAACATTAATATAGGCGCTAATATCCTTAATCAAAAGGCAGGTGATGCCGGTTACAATTACTTTACTGGTTATGCATCTGTAGCTTATACAGGCGTAAAGTTTGGTACTAATGGAGATCAGCACATCAATTTTGGTTTACAGGCTGGCTGGATTCAAAGACAGGTAGATCCTAATAAGTTTCAGTATTATGATTCTTCTTTAAGAGAAACATTAAGTTCTAATTCTGGTGGTTATTTCGATTTTGGCGCAGGTGTATTATACTACGATGCTGCTATGAATAAAAAAGCTAACTGGTATGGCGGTTTTTCTGTAGGACATATCAATAAACCTACTGATCAGTTTGTAAAGAAATCTACTGAGAATTATGTAGTTCCTTACCGTTTTACAGTTCATGGTGGTGTAAGAATTAATATTTCTGAAACATTTAATCTTGTTCCAAATGCTTTATGGATGAAACAAGGAAGTGCCACAGAAACTATGCTGGGTATTTATGGTGAATTGAAAGCTAATGAAACAACGGATGTTCTATTTGGTGCTAACTGTCGTTTCAATGATGCATTAGCTCCGTTTGTTGGTTTTTATTACAACAATTTTACTGTTGGTTTAAGCTACGATGTTAACTCTACTTCATTAGGGCAATATGCTGGTTCAAAAGCAAATAGTTTTGAGCTTTCTATGTCTTATCTTATGAAGAGAAAAAGAACATTTGATCCTGGTTACTTCAAATGTCCAAGAATCTAAACCATAAATCTTAATACAAAAATTTCTATTACATCTAAATAATAATATGAATAAGTTTTATTTAGCTATAACATTCTTAGTTATCTCTTTTACAGGCGTAAATGCTCAAAATGTATTGGCAGATGGCAATAAATATTATGCAGAAGGCAATTATTTTCAGGCAGCTACTTGTTACGAAAAAGCATTAGGTGCAAACAAGGCAACTCTTGATAAGTTTCAGGTTAATACTCCTTATGGTCATGCACATCTGGTAGGTAAAAAGCCAGTTGTGGCTACTACTGTTTACAACAGAGATGAAGTTATTTATAAATTAGCAGAAAGCTATAGATTATATAACAATTTTGAAAAGGCAGAGCCATTTTACAAGAAGTCTGTTGACTCTTCTAAAATCAGCTTTCCTTTAAATAAATTTTGGTATGCAGTTTGTCTTCGTGCAAACAAAAAGTATAAGGAAGCAGAGACAAATTTTAATCAGTTTCTTTCTACCTATAAATCAGATGATTTATACAAGAAGTCTGCTCAGAGAGAATTAGATAATTTAAAAAGTATAGCTAAATTAACTTCCAGAAAAGATTCTGCTTTATATACTGTTCGTAAATTAGATACCGCTACCATTAATCTGGTAGGGGCAACTAATTCACCTTCAATATCTGCAGCTAAGCAAACATTTTATTTTACATCTTCACGTCTTGATAGTGTTGATTTAGTTGGATTAGGTAAAAAACACCCTGCAGTTTACAACCACATTTATGCTGCTGCTTACAACAAAGGGAAGATTGAAAATCCTGTAAGAGTTTCTTTTGCTAACGATACATTCAATATGCATAAAGGATATTCTTCTGTTACTC
>JBAXVH010000392.1:0-1656 GCA_037129215.1 Bacteroidota bacterium
GGTTTCCCTTGGCTGATAAGATTTTTGCACAGATGGAGAAAGAATGAACTTTATTCTGTTGGAATTATTAAAATCAGATAAGTTAAAAATCTATTTCATTAACATAATGAAGGCATTAAGTGGACTTATCTGGCAATAAATTTGTAAGTGATACGGGAGTTGGAAATAGCTATATTAATTATATATATAAGGTTCACTATTTTTAATCATTTAAAATAAAACACATGAAAAAGGTAATATTGTTTATAGTAGTTCTTGCAAGTGGATTAATTGCAAATATCCAGGCTTCATTATCGCCTGGTAAATACCAGTTGAACGCAGGCTTCGGATTATCTGACTGGGGTATACCATTTTATGTTGGTGCAGATTATGGGTTGGATAATAACTTTAGCACAGGAGGCGAGTTATCCTTTCGCTCATATAGTGAAAACGTAAATGGGAAAAGCTATAGCAATGCTATTACAGGAATCTCTGGTAATATAAATTATCACTTAAATGAAGTATTTAATGTTCCTGAAAACTTTGATGTTTATGGAGGATTAAATCTTGGATACTATTCTTGGTCTACCGCTTCTGGTTATGCTGGAAGTCATAGTTCAGGATTGGGTTTAGGCGCACAAATAGGAGGTCGTTATTACTGGTCCAATAACATGGGTGTGAATCTGGAATTGGGTGGTGGAAATGTATTTAGTAGTGGTAAAATTGGTCTAACTATCAAATTCTAAGAAGCTGTTTGAGTTAATTGTTTAGAATTAATTATTGCGATTATCTGGAGCTAAACGATGCAAATTTTGCAGCTATAGTCTGAAACTATAGCGAAAAATTTAAAGAAGTTGCAGCCCAGATTGCGCACCATAAGGAATATCAAATAATTAACTCAAACAGCTTCTAAGATTGTTCACTTAATATACTGGCTAATTCTGTTTGTGTAGCCAGCTTTAAATCGTCCCATAAATTGAAGTAACATTCTTTAAGGAATGTATATTCCATTTCAAAAAGTGTAAAGGCCGATTCAGTGCTTTTTAAGTGGGTTGATCGTCGGCCTACACCCATGAAACTTTTTTCAATTCCTTCGGGCTTCCTATAATTGTAAAGCCAGTTATGTTCACGCATTAGGGGCAACATTAACTGGAATGGTTCAGGCATTATTGCTTGTTGCTGTTCCAGTAGCGTATAGGTTTCTAAAGCAAAATTATTTAAAGCTGCTTCATTCTTAAATTCCCTTAAATCGTTGGCTAAAAAGTGATCGTAAATAACATCAGTTAGTGCATTACCATATCTTCCAACTGCTTTAGACATTAGCTTGGCAGATGCCCGGGTAGCAGGATGATGATCGGTATAATGATCTATAAACCGATGTAGTTTTATACCCTGCTGAATGCCTTTTGAATAAGTGTATTGCTGTTTCCCTTTTATATAATCGCTGATCATATTCCCAACTAATATATCGGGGTGATTAAAAGATAAATATGCATGAGCGAGATAATTCATTACAGCAATTGAGCGTTGAACATACAACTTTTTATGCAGATTTATTGCCATTCATACTTTTGAGTTATTGGTTTAATCAAGTTCATCATAATAAATATGACTTTTATATTTTCTTTATCAAACCGCTGTAATGCTTGTAAATAAAGGTGTTTAGCTGATAATGGC
>JBAXVH010000393.1:0-1654 GCA_037129215.1 Bacteroidota bacterium
GTTTTTCATTCCTTTCGAAAGAAGTTTTAGCATTGTTAAACTGCGCCTTTACCTGTGCTAAATTAGCTTTAGAAGTTGCCAAACCTGCCTTCTGCCCATTAAGCATAGCCATACTTTGCTCATAAGAAGATTTGTATATTTCAGGATCTATCTCTGCTAATAGAGTTCCTCTCTTTACCTCATCGCCTTCTTTAACGTAAAGTTTTACAACTTCACCAGAGATATAAGGACTTATCTTTATTTCTTTTTCAGGTTGTATCTTACCACTGGCAGAAACAGTTTCGGTGATACTTCTTTTCTTCACCATTTCGGTAGTAACCTTTTCAATATCGCCACCACCAAATGCACCACTCTTTTTGGCTATCACTAATACTGCCAATAGGATAACTACAGCTATTGCCGATATCCAAATAATCTTTTTCTTTTTCATAGCCTTTTTTATTTATTTAATGTTAAAGAATTTCCTTGATAGAAGTTTAAAATAACTTTCTTGAATTCATAATTATATTTAGCCCTAAGCAAATCAGATTCTGCTTTTATTAGCTTATTCTTTGCATCGTTAAAATCTATAGTATTCACCATGCCCACATTAAACTTCTCCTGCGTATATGTAAAGGCTTCTTTGTACGAATCTACAGTCTTCTGTGCTGCGTGATAACTCTTAAATGCACCATTCGCATCGGTAGTTGCTTGCTCAATATTCTTCATTAACTGATTTTTTTGCAACTGCAAATTATAATCTGCATTTAATGTATTCAGTTTAGCTTTAGCTACAGCTGCATTCACTTGATATCCGTTAAAGATAGGGATGTTCAACGATAATCTTAAAGATTTACTAAGATTATTATCCAACTGATCTTTGAAAGTCATCTTTTCATATTCTCTTATCGTAAGCTGCTGAACAATTGCTGCTCCTGAGCCTGCAACAGTGTATGGCGTTGGAATATTACTTAAAGTTGTGAGCGACTTTATGCGGGTGTAGTCATAAAAATTATCAGCATAATTACTGCCATAATACCCACTCAAACTAAGGGTAGGATAACGTGCACCTCTTGCAATTGACAAACCACTATATGCACTTTTCAACCTAAACTCCGAGCTCTTAATCTCCGGCATAACTGTTGAAGAGTAAGCGTATATCTGATTGCTTGGAATAAAAGCAATTTCATTTCCAGTATTTATGTCAGGCTTCACAATATCGAAATCGTCTTTCGTTTTCAAATCGAGCAACTGTATTAAATCAAGATACGAAAGGTCGAGCTGATTTTGTGCCGCCACCAAATTAGATTCTTCCAATGCCTGCTGTGCTTGTATGTCCAAAAGCATTCCCTTGGCTTGTGCTCCAGCATCTACCAGCACCTTAATTCTGTTAACTTGCATTTTTGTAATATCCACTTTGTTTTTGCTAATATCAAGTTGTTCTTTATTAATAAGTATCTGCATATAAACCTGAGCTATTCGCAATGCAATGTCGTTTTTCATCTTTTCAACATCATATTTGCTCGCCTGATAGTTATATTCGCTCTGCTTAACTTGATTTAGCTTCTGAAAACCGCTGAACAAATCGATAGAAGAATTAAGAGATAAAGACACCGACTGTTTCTTATCAGTACTATATGTATGAGCGGTAGGATCTTTATTTCTACCCCAATTG
>JBAXVH010000394.1:0-1641 GCA_037129215.1 Bacteroidota bacterium
TCTTGGACTAACGCCACAAAGCATTTACAAATTTGGTACTTACAATGTAAGAGCCAACAATGAACTGGAAGCAGAGAAACTAAAGAAAGATATTCTGTTACTACAGGAAGCTGGTTGTTTTGCCTGTGTGCTGGAGAAAATACCGGCTGCATTAGCTACAGAAGTTACGGCATCTGTATTTATACCTACCATTGGTATTGGTGCTGGAAATGGATGCGATGGCCAGGTACTGGTAATGCACGATATGCTGGGTATAAACAATGAGTTTAATCCAAGATTCCTGCGTAAATATTTAAACATGCACGAGCAGATTACTACTGCCGTTACACAATATATTGATGATGTAAAATCGGGAGACTTTCCGAACGAGAAGGAGTCTTATTAATAAAGGGATATAGGAGACAGGAGTTAGGAGACAGGAGATTAATACAGGGATAATAACAAAGTAAAAAACAAAAAGTAAAAAGGCAAAAGTGAACAATACAGTTATTTGTATTCGTTTTTACTTTTGCCTTTTTACTTTTTACTTTGTAATACTTATTACTTTGAAACCTATTTTTTCACGTTTGCTACTATCTTACAACCTGCGGCTTCAGCGGCGTTCATAACCCTGAAGAAAGAGCCTGTCATAGAAATAGTATCAGCATTTATTACCACATAAGGCGTATCGGTAAACGCTTTATTCTTAGTGGCTTCCGACATAATAATCGATTCAAGACTATCCATAGGTATCAGGTGCTGTCCCATGTACATCTTGTTTTCTTTATCTATAGATATTACAATATTCTGCTTTGCTTTGCTATCACTTTTTCCTTGCGGGTTAGTTACCTTTTTTACATTAGGATTAGCCAGCGTAGATACGATAAGAAAGAATAATAACAGGATAAACAGGATGTCGTTTAAGGCACCTGTATGCAGCTCCGGATGTTTTCTTAATCTCTTTCTGATATTCATAAAACTACTTTGTAGGTGCTTGTAAAATATCGATGAAGTCTGCACTGGCAGCTTCCATTTTATACGCTGTTTTATCCATCTGACTGGATAAGTAATTATGTCCTATATAAGCCATCAATCCTACTATAAGTCCAGTAGCACTGGTAATCATTTTTACATAAATACCACCTGCAATTACATTCAAGGTAACTTCTCCTGTAGAGGAAATACCATAAAACAATTGTACCATACCTATAATAGTACCCAGGAAACCAAACATAGGAGCAATACCGGAAATAAGCGATAATACGTTCAGGTTTCTTTCCATATTATACATCTCCAGTTTACCCACATTCTCCATACTTTTTTCAATGGCATCAATTGGCTTACCTATTCTTTGCAAACCTTTATCAATCATACGGGCAACAGCATTGTTGGTATTTTTCGATAAGTTTCTTGCAGCATTAATATTACCGGTAACAATATTATCTTTAATGATGCTCATAAAGTTCTCGTCAATCTTTCCTGCTTTATTAATAGCAAAGAAACGTTCGAAGAAAAAGAATATAGCCAATGCCAGCAGCAGGTAAAGAGGATACATAATCCATCCACCTTTTTGCAATAAATCCAACATAGATATTTTTTCCACTACTGGTGTTACCGCATTGGCAACTTGAATAAAATAAGTCATAGTATGATGTTTATACG
>JBAXVH010000395.1:0-1640 GCA_037129215.1 Bacteroidota bacterium
TATTTTAGCCGTTCAATGCTTCTGCGCCACTTACTATTTCTAATATTTCTTTTGTAATAGATGCCTGACGAGCTTTGTTGTATGATAACTTTAGTTGTTTTATCATCTCGGTAGCATTTTCGGTAGCTTTGTGCATTGCAGTCATACGAGCACCTTGTTCGGATGCAAAAGAGTCAAGAACAACTTTGTATAACTGTACTTTCAATGTCTTTGGCACCAATTCGTTTAGTATTTCCTGTTTGTTAGGCTCAAATATATAATCAGCACTTGTTTTAGCAGTAACCATTTTATCTTCGGCAGGTGGCAGTATAGGTAAAAACTGTTCGTTAACCAATATCTGAGTAGCTGCATTCTTAAAACGATTGTAAACTATTTCAATCCTATCATATTTCTTCGACCTAAACTCAACCATTAATTGTTCGGCTACAGCCGAAACATTATCAAAAGTAAGTTTATCGAACAAATGATCTAAACGATCTTTAATAATATAATTTCTACGGGCAAAGAAATCACCGGCTTTACGACCGATACATAAAAGTTCTACATTATTATTAGCATATTCTCTTTTATACTTATCATGCAAAAGAACATTCACCAATTTAATAACATTAGTATTAAATGCACCACACATCCCCCTGTTTGAAGACACTACGATAATCAAAACCTTTTCTGATTTACGTTCTTCGAAGTAGCTTGCAGCTTCGGTATTCTCGATGCTATCACTAAGATTCTGAAGAATCTCACGGAGTTTAGCAGCATAAGGGCGGAGTTTAAGAATAGCATTCTGCGACCTCCTTAATTTAGATGCCGAAACCATCTTCATGGCTTGGGTTATCTGTTTGGTAGAGTTAACAGACGCTATCCTTGTTCTAACTTCTTTTAAACTGGGCATACGTTTTCCCTTTTATTATTTTATGTATTTTTCAGATAGTTCTTTAGCAGTGCCTTCCATAGTACTAATATCATTATCGGTAAGAGCTCCTTTTCTTAATGATTCAAGTACATCTTTATGATGTATTCTCATAAAGTCTAGATACTCATTCTCGAATTCAATGATCTTGTTAACAGGAACTTTTTGCAACAATCCTTTTGTACCACAGAAGATAATAGCAATCTGATCTTCCACTTTCATTGGAGAGTATTGAGGTTGCTTTAAGATTTCAACATTACGTGAGCCTTTATCCAATACAGCTTTAGTTGAAGCATCTAAATCAGAACCAAACTTAGAAAAAGCTTCTAACTCGCGGAATTGAGCCTGATCAATCTTGAGTGTACCTGCAATCTTTTTCATTGATTTAATCTGAGCATTACCACCCACACGTGATACCGAAATACCAACGTTGATAGCAGGACGAATACCAGAGTTAAAAAGGTTAGTTTCTAAGAATATCTGACCATCAGTAATTGAAATTACATTGGTTGGGATATATGCAGAAACGTCACCGGCCTGAGTTTCGATAATAGGTAAAGCAGTCAATGAACCACCACCTTTTACCATGTGACGAATAGATTCAGGAAGATTGTTCATCTGGGCTGCAATCTTATCTGATTTAATAACCTTAGCTGCACGTTCTAATAAACGTGAGTGAAGATAGAATACGTCACCGGGATAAGCTTCACGACCTGGAGGACGACGAAGT